>NZ_OZ040189.1:3512500-3812500 GCF_964048965.1 Tenacibaculum sp. 190130A14a
CTGCGGATTTGCCTACAGTCCCAATACCTACGTGTTTCAACGAGCTATTCCGTCAGCTCGCGGCGGGTTCATTACTCCGTCACCCCATCGCATTTATAAGAAGTACAGGAATATTAACCTGTTGTCCATCGACTACTCCCTTCGGATTCGCCTTAGGTCCCGACTAACCCTCAGCTGATTAGCATCGCTGAGGAAACCTTAGTCTTTCGGTGAGGGGGTTTCTCGCCCCCTTTATCGTTACTTATGCCTACATTTTCTTTTCTATACGTTCCAGCATGCCTCACAGCACACCTTCAGCACATATAGAATGCTCCCCTACCACTTTATTAAGTCCATAGCTTCGGTAATATACTTATGCCCGATTATTATCCATGCAGAACCGCTCGACTAGTGAGCTGTTACGCACTCTTTAAATGAATGGCTGCTTCCAAGCCAACATCCTAGCTGTCTAAGCAGTTCCACCTCGTTTATTCAACTTAGTATATATTTGGGGACCTTAGCTGATGGTCTGGGTTCTTTCCCTCTCGGACATGGACCTTAGCACCCATGCCCTCACTGCTGAGAAACATTTTATAGCATTCGGAGTTTGTCAGGAATTGGTAGGCGGTGAAGCCCCCGCATCCAATCAGTAGCTCTACCTCTATAAAACTTTTACTCAACGCTGCACCTAAATGCATTTCGGGGAGTACGAGCTATTTCCGAGTTTGATTGGCCTTTCACCCCTATCCACAGGTCATCCAAAGACTTTTCAACGTCAACTGGTTCGGTCCTCCACTGTGTGTTACCACAGCTTCAACCTGCCCATGGATAGATCACTCGGTTTCGCGTCTACTACTACTAACTAATTGCGCCCTATTCAGACTCGCTTTCGCTTCGGCTCCGGACCTTAAATCCTTAACCTTGCTAGTAACAGTAACTCGTAGGCTCATTATGCAAAAGGCACGCCGTCACACAGTAAATGTGCTCCGACCGCTTGTAGGCGTACGGTTTCAGGTTCTCTTTCACTCCCTTACTTAGGGTTCTTTTCACCTTTCCCTCACGGTACTAGTTCACTATCGGTCTTTCAGGAGTATTTAGCCTTACCAGATGGTCCTGGCAGATTCATACAGGATTACACGTGTCCCGCACTACTCAGGGTACTGCTATATCCTCTTCGTTTACCTATACGAGACTATCACTCTCTTTGGTTAGTCTTTCCAAACTATTCTAGTTCACTTAGATTCTAATGTCGCAGCCCTACAACCCCCAATTTGCCGTAACAAATTAGGTTTGGGCTAATCCGCGTTCGCTCGCCACTACTAACGGAATCACTATTGTTTTCTCTTCCTCCGGGTACTTAGATGTTTCAGTTCTCCGGGTTTGCTCCTTTCGGTGACATGTCTTCAACATGCCGGGTTGCCCCATTCGGAAATTAACGGATCATAAATTATGTGCATCTCCCCGTTACTTATCGCAGCTTATCACGTCCTTCTTCGCCTCTGAAAGCCTAGGCATCCGCCATACGCCCTTATTTAGCTTATTGTACTTTTTGCTCTAGCATTACACTAGAACGAGCTCTTTATAATTCTTTATATTTTTATAAAAATAATTCGTTAGATATTTATCTAACTCTCTATCTTGATTCTTTACGATATCATTTTACCAATATGTCAATGAACTTTAGGTTATAAAAACCTCGTGGAGAATACCGGAGTCGAACCGGTGACCTCTTGCGTGCAAGGCAAGCGCTCTAGCCAGCTGAGCTAATTCCCCTTCTCTAGTAAGAGGAGCCTCATGAGCGATTAAGTTACTTAACACTCTCACCCAACTTCTAGAATTTCCTTACTTCGACCTTAATTAAAATAGTAGTCTCGGGCAGACTCGAACTGCCGACCTCTACATTATCAGTGTAGCGCTCTAACCAGCTGAGCTACGAGACTATTAAGATCTTAGTCTTTTTTTTAAAATTAACAGCAAAGAGTAAATTACCTCTTTTGTAACTCACCATCTTTCTCTAGAAAGGAGGTGTTCCAGCCGCACCTTCCGGTACGGCTACCTTGTTACGACTTAGCCCTAGTTATCAGTTTTACCCTAGGCCGCTCCTCTCGGTGACGGACTTCAGGCACCCCCAACTTCCATGGCTTGACGGGCGGTGTGTACAAGGCCCGGGAACGTATTCACCGGATCATGGCTGATATCCGATTACTAGCGATTCCAGCTTCACGGAGTCGAGTTGCAGACTCCGATCCGAACTGTGATATGGTTTATAGATTCGCTCCTATTCGCATAGTGGCTGCTCATTGTCCATACCATTGTAGCACGTGTGTAGCCCAGGACGTAAGGGCCGTGATGATTTGACGTCATCCCCACCTTCCTCGCGGTTTGCACCGGCAGTCTCGCTAGAGTCCCCAACTTTACTTGATGGCAACTAACGATAAGGGTTGCGCTCGTTATAGGACTTAACCTGACACCTCACGGCACGAGCTGACGACAACCATGCAGCACCTTGTAGAGAGTCCGAAGAAAGTCTATCTCTAGATCATGCACTCTACATTTAAGCCCTGGTAAGGTTCCTCGCGTATCATCGAATTAAACCACATGCTCCACCGCTTGTGCGGGCCCCCGTCAATTCCTTTGAGTTTCAATCTTGCGATCGTACTCCCCAGGTGGGACACTTATCACTTTCGCTTAGTCACTGAATAATTCCAACAACTAGTGTCCATCGTTTACGGCGTGGACTACCAGGGTATCTAATCCTGTTCGCTCCCCACGCTTTCGTCCATGAGCGTCAGTACATACGTAGTAGACTGCCTTCGCAATCGGTATTCTGTGTAATATCTATGCATTTCACCGCTACACTACACATTCTATCTACTTCCATATGACTCAAGTCAACCAGTATCAAAGGCAGTTCTACAGTTAAGCTGTAGGATTTCACCTCTGACTTAATTGACCGCCTGCGGACCCTTTAAACCCAATGATTCCGGATAACGCTTGCACCCTCCGTATTACCGCGGCTGCTGGCACGGAGTTAGCCGGTGCTTATTCTTACGGTACCGTCAGTTACCCACACGTGAGTAAGTTTCTTCCCGTATAAAAGCAGTTTACAACCCATAGGGCAGTCTTCCTGCACGCGGCATGGCTGGTTCAGAGTTGCCTCCATTGACCAATATTCCTCACTGCTGCCTCCCGTAGGAGTCTGGTCCGTGTCTCAGTACCAGTGTGGGGGATAATCCTCTCAGACCCCCTACCTATCGTTGCCATGGTAAGCCGTTACCTTACCATC
The DNA here is from genome assembly GCF_964048965.1 of Tenacibaculum sp. 190130A14a. NCBI lineage: Bacteria > Pseudomonadati > Bacteroidota > Flavobacteriia > Flavobacteriales > Flavobacteriaceae > Tenacibaculum > Tenacibaculum polynesiense. Next base: position 3,515,766 of record NZ_OZ040189.1, read on the forward strand.
TAGCTAATAGGACGCATAGTCATCTTGTACCGATAAATCTTTAATTAGATAGTGATGCCACTTCCCAATATTATGGAGTATTAATCTTCATTTCTAAAGGCTATCCTCCTGTACAAGGCAGATTCTATACGCGTTACGCACCCGTTCGCCGGTCGTCAGCAAAAAAGCAAGCTTTTCTCTGTTACCCCTCGACTTGCATGTGTTAAGCCTGCCGCTAGCGTTCATCCTGAGCCAGGATCAAACTCTTCATTGTAAAATCTTTAATAATTTTAAATGTTAAGCTTCAAAAGAATTTTTGGTAACCTAACCTAAATTAGGTCGCCGTGGTAATTCTACTCTTTAATTACGCTGTCAATTTCAATATTTTCAATGAACTTGGTTAGTCTCTAAATCACAAATAATCTCATTGTATCTTCAACTTAACCTCTTTGTAGAAACACTAGAATCGAACTAGTTGATTTGTCTTAAATCATTCCAAAATCTCTCTGAACTTTTGCTCTTTTTAAAAGCGAGTGCAAATATATAAACTCTTTTTAATCTGACAAAAATATTTTTAAAATTTTTGAAGTTTATTTTTACACTATTTCAACGAACTTTCGTTTTTAAAACGGACTGCAAAGTTACCTATTTTATTTCCGATTAAACAAGAAAAAATTAAACTATTTTTTAACCCTTTCTTAACCCTTCACATATCCTATTTTAATGAACTTTGCAATCTTCTAAACACTATCCGTTTTGCGATTGCGGGTGCAAACATACGACCTTTTTTTAATCCCACAACACCTTTTTAAACCTTTTTTTAAACTAAAAAACTAACTACTTAAAAACCAATAACAACAAGTCAAAATATTTTTAAAAACAATCTTATCTCGCCTGTATTTCCCAACATCAGAAAAACATTATACATATATATTGTACAAAAATTCGTTTTACAATATCTTTGCGCTTCAAAATTTCCACTTGTAAGGAAATTACGTATAACTATATAATAAAGTATAATGATTAAAATTACATTACCTGACGGAAACGTTAAAGAATTTGAAAGCAACAGTACACCTATGGATGTTGCCAAAAGTATAAGTGAGGGGTTAGCTAGAAATGTTATCTCTGCAAATTTCAATGGAACAACCGTTGAAACAACCACACCTTTAACCACAGATGGTACCTTAACATTATATACCTTTAATAATAAAGAAGGAAAAAAAGCATTCTGGCATTCATCTGCTCACGTATTAGCTCAAGCAATTTTAGATTTTTACCCAAATGCAAAACTTACTATAGGTCCTGCAATTGATAATGGTTTTTATTATGATGTAGATTTTGGAGAAGAATCAATTTCTGATAAGGATTTTGGAAAAATTGAAAAGCAATTTTTAGAAAGAGCCCGTGAAAAAGCAGAATTCAAAATGCGTTCAATTTCCAAAGCAGATGCTTTAGCATATTACAAAGAGCGAAACAACCAATATAAAGTTGAGCTAATTGAAGGGTTAGAAGATGGTGACATTACTTTTTGTGATCATAGTGACTTTACTGACTTATGTCGTGGAGGACATATTCCTCATACTGGAATTATAAAAGCAGTAAAAATAATGAACGTTGCTGGTGCTTATTGGCGTGGTGATGAAAACAACAATCAGTTGACTCGTGTTTATGGAATTTCATTCCCTAAACAAAAAGAGTTAAAAGAGTATTTAGAGATACTTGAAGAAGCTAAAAAGCGTGACCACAGGAAACTTGGTAAAGAATTAGATTTATTTACTTTTTCTCAAAAAGTTGGTCAAGGATTACCTCTATGGCTTCCAAAAGGAGCTGCACTACGTAGTAGACTAGAAGACTTTTTAAAGGATGCTCAGAAAAAAGCCGGATATGAAATGGTCATGACTCCACATATTGGGCAAAAAGAATTGTACGTTACTTCAGGTCATTATGCTAAGTATGGAGAAGATAGTTTTCAACCTATCACAACTCCTAAAGCTGATGAGGAATTCTTACTAAAACCAATGAACTGTCCTCACCACTGTGAAGTTTACAATCACAAACCTTATTCATATAAAGATTTACCAAAACGTTTTGCTGAATTTGGTACGGTATATAGATACGAACAAAGTGGAGAACTTCATGGATTAACTCGTGTAAGAGGTTTTACACAAGATGATGCTCATATATTCTGCACACCAGATCAATTAGATTCTGAATTTAAAAATGTAATCGATTTAGTGCTTTATGTTTTCAGTTCACTTGGATTCGAAGATTTTACTGCACAAGTTTCTATAAGAGACATGGACAATCTTGACAAATACATTGGTTCAGTTGAAAACTGGGAAAAAGCAGAACAAGCAATTATCAATGCAGCAAAAGACAAAGGACTAGACTATGTCGTGGAAGAAGGAGAAGCTGCTTTTTATGGACCAAAGTTAGATTTTATGGTTAAAGATGCTTTAGGTAGAAGCTGGCAACTTGGGACTATTCAAGTAGATTATAATTTACCTGAACGTTTTGACCTTACTTATAAAGGATCAGACAATCAATTACACAGACCTGTTATGATTCACCGAGCTCCTTTTGGTTCTATGGAAAGGTTTATAGCAGTTTTATTAGAACATACAGGTGGTAAATTCCCACTTTGGTTAACTCCAGAGCAAGTTACTATACTGCCAATCAGTGAGAAATATCAAAATTATTCAGAAAAAGTTTTAACTTTGTTAGAAAATTCCGAAATTCGCGCCCTCATAGATGACCGTAACGAAAAGACAGGCAGAAAGATACGTGATGCAGAAGTTAGCAAAATACCTTTTATGGTAATTGTTGGTGAGCAAGAAGAAAAAAATGGCACAGTATCTGTTAGAAAGCATGGAGAAGGTGATTTAGGAACTTTTTCAATTGAAGAATTTGTATCTTTAATTCAAGAAGAAATTCAAAAGGTACTAGTTCCTTTTTAATAGTTTAATAATAATTTAAAATTTATAAGCCATAGCAATTAAAAGAAGAGGTGGACGTAGACCCGCCAGAATCATTAAGGAAGATCAACACAGAATCAACGAAAAAATCAAATACGTTGATGAAGTACGTTTAGTAGGTGATAACGTAGAAGTAGGAGTGTATCCACTTTCTAAAGCTAGAAAAATTGCCGAAGAACTTGAATTAGATTTAGTAGAGATTTCTCCTAAAGCTGTTCCTCCTGTTTGTAAAGTTATTGATTACAAAAAGTTCTTGTATGAACAAAAAAAGCGTGACAAAGCTTTAAAAGCTAAAGCAACTAAAGTTGTTGTTAAAGAAATTCGTTTTGGTCCTCAAACAGATGAGCACGATTATGAATTTAAGAAAAAACACGCCATTAAATTTTTACAAGATGGAGCTAAATTAAAAGCTTTTGTTTTCTTTAAGGGTCGCTCTATTATATTTAAAGAACAAGGTCAAATTTTACTATTAAAACTAGCACAAGAGCTAGAAGAATATGGTAAAGTGGAGCAAATGCCTAAATTGGAAGGTAAACGTATGATTATGTTTATTGCACCTAAAAAGGTAAAGTAGTATATAAAACATATAAGCAAGATAAAACGATAAACAAAGATGCCTAAAATCAAAACTAAATCTAGTGCCAAAAAACGTTTTAAGTTAACTGGTTCTGGAAAGATTAAAAGAAAGCACGCGTTTAAGAGTCATATCTTAACAAAGAAGTCTAAGAAACGTAAGCTTGCATTAACACACGCAACGTTAGTACATAAGTCTGACGAAGCTAACATTAAGCAACAATTAGTATTAAAATAATTGTTAGCTAGGTAGTAAAATTAATTATTAACCATGGAGTTGGGCCCAACAAGTGCTTTTAAATAAGACGCCCACTACAAAAACATTTTGAATTATGCCAAGATCAGTAAATTCAGTAGCTTCAAGAAATAGAAGAAAGAAAATCTTGAAGCAAGCAAAAGGTTACTTTGGACGTAGAAAAAACGTTTATACAGTAGCAAAGAACGCGGTTGAAAAGGCAATGCAATATGCATACCGTGACCGTAAAAACAATAAGAGAAACTTCCGTTCGTTATGGATTCAACGTATTAACGCTGGAGCTCGTCAACACGGAATGTCTTACTCACAGTTTATGGGTAAAGTAAAAGCTAACAATATCGAATTAAACCGTAAGGTTTTAGCTGATTTAGCTATGAACAATCCAGAAGCTTTTAAGGCCATTGTAGAAAAAGTAAAATAAGTTTAAAACACTTGCTTATATACTAAAAACCCAAACTTTTACGTTTGGGTTTTTTTAGACAAACACTTTATTAAGAAAAAATGAAAGCTATTAAGATTTTAGCATTAGCAGTTATACTGGGCACTATAAGTAGTAACGCTCAAGAAACTCCAAATACACCTAACACTGTAGAAAACCAATTTAAAGAGCTTTATAAAAAATCTAACAATTATCAAATTTATAAGGTTGTAAAGAAAAATGATTTTTTAGCTTTACAAAAAAGCACACTTGATTCTGTTAAAACTTTAAAAAAGAGCATTACCAATAAAGAAAAGCAAATCAATCAACACCTAGGATCTATCAAAGGACTACAAGCCAAAATTGATAAATTGAATTCTGATTTATCTACTTCTATAGCAAAGGAAGACAGCATTTCTGTTCTAGGAATTCAGTTACAAAAAGGAACCTACAACACCTTACTATGGAGTATTATCATTGGTCTTTTTTCTGCTCTTGCTTTTTTTGTTTATAAATTTAACAACAGTAACGCTGTTACAAAAGAAACTAGAAACTCTTTACTAGCAACAGAAGAAGAATTCGAGGCTCACAAAAAGAAAGCTATTGAAAGAGAACAAAAGTTGAGAAGACAACTTCAAGATGAAATTAACAAACAACGCGGAGTTTAAAAAAATTACGTCGGTTAACTAACATAAAAAAAGCAACATGAAATATCATGTTGCTTTTTTTATGTATATTATTTTGATGTTTAGCTTACTTAAACTGGGTTAATCTCGCCACGTATTTACCAATTACATCAAATTCTAAATTCACTTTACTTCCAACCTCAAAGTTCTTGAATGTAGTATGTTCAAAAGTATATGGAATAATAGCAACACTAAATTGGTTCTTCTTTGAATTAACTACAGTTAAACTAACTCCATTAATGGTAATGGATCCTTTTTCTATAGTAACATTAGAACCATCAAACTCATATGAAAATGTAAAAACGGTACTTCCATTATCGTCTTTAATATTTGTACATTTACCAGTCTTATCAACATGTCCTTGCACAATATGTCCATCTAACCTTGCTCCCAACTTCATTGCTCTTTCAAGATTTACATTGTCACCAATTTTTAACTCTCCTATATTTGTTTTATCTAAGGTTTCTTTAATAGCAGTAACAACATATTCATTCCCTTCAATATTTATTACTGTTAAACATACTCCATTATGAGCTACACTTTGATCTATCTTAAGTTCTGATGTAATTTCACTCTTAACAGTTATGTGTAAGTTTTCTTGCTCTCTCTCTAAATTAGTTACAACTCCAAGAGTTTCAATAATACCTGTAAACATTATCTAATTTTTAACTACTTTTGTTCACATCAAAAATACAACTTTACGAAAGGAAACTATGGATAAATCAAACAAAATTATTGTTGGGATTTCTGTTGGAGACATTAATGGAATAGGCATCGAAATTATTTTAAAAACTTTTGAAGATAAGAGAATGCTTGAGTTTTGTACTCCAGTTATATTTGCCTCAAACAAATTAGTTTCCTATCATAAAAAAGCCTTAAACCTTAAGAATAATGTACATGGCATTACTTCTCTCGATAAAATTGCGCATAACAAAATAAATCTTTTGAATGCTTGGAAAGAAGAAGTAAAAATAAATTTAGGTGAAAACACTGCTCATGGTGGAACCTATGCTTTTAAATCATTAAGCTCTGCAACAGATGCTTTAAAAAAGAACGCCATTGATCTTTTAGTTACTGCACCCATTAACAAAGACAATATTCAATCTGAAGAATTTACATTTCCAGGACATACTGAGTATTTAGAAAATGAGTTCGAAGGTAAAAGCCTAATGATTTTAATGAGTGAAGAGCTACGAATAGGTTTAATAACTGGACACATTCCTGTTTCTAAAGTAAGTGAGACTATTACTCCTGAACTTATTAAAGATAAGGTTAACATTATGCATAAAACATTAAAGCAAGACTTTAATATTAACAAACCTAAAATAGCCGTGTTGGGATTAAATCCTCATTGTGGAGATAATGGTTTAATAGGTAATGAAGATGATGAAATTATCCGTCCAACAATAGATGAAATAAAGCAAGATGGAAAATTAGTTTTTGGACCTTATGCCGCTGATGGTTTTTTTGGTGCTAAAACTTACAAACAATTTGACGGCATTTTAGCGATGTATCACGATCAAGGTTTAGCTCCTTTTAAAGCTTTATCTTTTGGCAATGGTGTAAATTATACTGCTGGACTTAACAAAATAAGAACATCACCTGACCACGGTACCGGTATAGATATTGCAGGAAAAAACAAAGCTAATTCAGCTTCTTTTCAAGAAGCTTTATTTACTGCAATTCATATTTACAAAAACAGAAAAGAATATCTAAATTTAACTAAAAACTCGTTGAAAGTTAAATAGTTGATTTTTTTTAAGCAAAGCATAAAAGTAAAAAACTTTTTTATATCTTTGCACGCTCAAATTGATGTTGTAGATGAAAGACTTAAAACAATTTAACATCCCTTTTGTGGGATTAAAAGAAGGAAATCATTTATTCGATTATCAAATTGAAAACAAGTTCTTTGAAGCATTTCAATTTCAAGAATACAATAACGTTGCTGTAAAAGCAACTGTAGATTTTAATAAGAAAAGTTCATTGATTGAATTAAACTTTAATATTAAAGGTACAGTTAATATTCCGTGCGATCTAACAGGAGAGTTATTTGACCAAGAGATTGAAGGTAGTTTACCGTTGATAGTAAAATTTGGACCAGAGTTTAACGATGAAAACGAAGAAATTCTGATTCTTCCTTTTGAAGAATACCAAATTAACATTGCGCAGTATATTTACGAATTGATTGTTCTATCTGTACCCTCTAAAAGGATACATCCAGGAGTTACCGATGGAACTTTAAATTCTGAAGCTTTGAAGAAACTCAAAGAATTAGAACCAAAAATAGAAAAACCTGTTGTTGAAGAAACAACAGACCCTAGATGGGATAAATTAAAGAATTTACTAACAGATAAATAAGATATAAAATGGCACATCCAAAGAGAAAAATATCTAAAACTAGAAGAGACAAGAGAAGAACTCACTATAAAGCTTCTATTCCTCAAATAGCTGTTGACCCAACAACTGGAGAAGCTCACTTATACCATAGAGCTCACTGGCACGAAGGAAAATTATATTACAGAGGTCAAGTTGTTTTAGAAACTGCTGCAGCTGAGGCTTAATTTTTATAGTTAGTCAAAAAAATAAAAAAACCCTCCTTTTGAGGGTTTTTTTATGCTTTTATGTTAAAAAATGAAGTTTTTTGACTTTTTTTACCCAAAAAAGTGAAATAATTTTCATTACTTTGAAAACTAGTTTTACAACAAACAAACAACTATGACTAAAATATCTGCAGCTATAACAGCAGTAGGAAAATACATCCCCGAATATGCTCTAACCAACCAAGAGTTAGAGACTATGGTCGATACTAACGACGAATGGATTACTAGTAGAACTGGTATTAAGGAGAGAAGAATTTTAAAAGAAGAGGGAGCAGGAACCTCATTTATGGCTATTAGAGCTGCTGAAAATCTGATTGAAAAGTCAGGTATAGACCCAGCAGATATAGATATGGTTATATTGGCTACTGCTACTCCAGATATGCCTGTTGCTTCTACAGCAGCATATACAGCTTCAAAGATTGGAGCTGTGAATGCGTTCTCTTACGATTTACAAGCCGCTTGTTCTAGTTTTTTATATGGAATGTCTACTGCAGCTCGCTACATAGAAAGTGGGCGCTATAAAAAGGTACTTTTAATTGGAGCAGATAAAATGTCTTCAATTATAGATTACACTGATAGAGCAACTTGTATTATCTTTGGAGATGGTGCAGGAGCTGTATTATTTGAACCTAATGAAGATGAATTAGGTCTTCAAGATGAATACTTACGAAGTGATGGTATTGGTAGAGAGTTTTTAAAAATAGATGCAGGAGGTTCTATTTTACCTCCTTCAGAGGAAACTCTTAAGAACAAACAACACTTTGTACATCAAGAAGGTCGTACGGTATTTAAATTTGCTGTTTCTAACATGGCTGATGTTGCCGAAAAAATGTTAACTAGAAACAACTTAACAAAAGAAGAAATTCAGTGGTTAGTTCCACACCAAGCTAATAAAAGAATCATTGAAGCTACAGCAAATAGAGTTGGGCTTGAAGATGACAAAGTAATGATGAATATTCATAAGTACGGAAATACTACTTCTGCTACTTTACCATTATTACTTGCAGACTATGAAAAAGAGTTAAAAAAAGGAGATAATTTAATTTTTGCCGCATTTGGTGGAGGCTTCACTTGGGGAGCTATTTACTTAAAATGGGCTTATAACTCATAAACCGAACAACTAATAAATTAAGGAAATGGATATTAAAGAAATTCAAAGTCTTATAAAGTTTGTAGCAAAGTCTGGTGCAAGCGAAGTAAAGTTAGAAATGGAAGATGTAAAAATCACCATTAAAACAGGTAGTTCTACACCAGAAACAACTATTATTCAAGCTGCTCCTGTAGCTGCTGCCCCTCAAATAGCAGCTGCTCCTGTGCCAGTAGCTCAACCTGCCGCTGCAGCTCCTGCTGCTCCTGCAACTGAAGCACCTGCTGCAGATGACGAATCTAAATATTTAACTATTAAGTCTCCAATTATTGGAACTTTTTATAGAAAGCCATCTCCAGACAAACCAATGTTTGTTGAAGTTGGTAGTACTGTCAAAGCTGGTGATACTGTATGTATCATTGAAGCTATGAAGTTATTCAATGAAATCGAATCTGAAGTATCTGGTAAGATTGTTAAGATCTTAGTAGATGATTCTTCTCCTGTAGAATTCGACCAACCTTTATTCTTAGTAGATCCATCATAATTAAACATTATATTTTAGAGATTAAAAGTTGAACATTTACTTATGTTTCAACTTTTAAACTTTAAACTGTAAACTAAAACTCTAAAAATATGTTTAAAAAGATATTAATTGCCAATAGAGGTGAGATTGCACTGCGTGTAATTAGAACCTGTAAAGAAATGGGGATTAAAACAGTGGCTGTATACTCCAAAGCTGATGCAGAAAGTTTACATGTTAAATTTGCTGACGAAGCTGTATGTATTGGACCTGCCCCAAGTAGTGAGTCTTATTTAAAAATGGACAGAATTATTGCTGCTGCTGAAATCACAAATGCAGATGCAATTCACCCAGGATATGGATTCCTATCTGAAAACGCAAAATTCTCTAAGTTATGTGAAGAGCACGAAATTAAGTTTATTGGTGCGACTGGAGAAATGATTGAAAAAATGGGAGATAAAGCTACAGCTAAAGCAACCATGATTGCTGCTGGTGTACCTTGTATTCCTGGTTCTGATGGTATTATTCCTGATTATGAAACATGTGAGCAATTAGCTGTTGAAGCTGGTTTCCCTGTAATGTTAAAAGCTACTGCTGGTGGTGGTGGTAAAGGAATGCGTGCTGTTTGGAAAAAAGAAGATTTAAAAGACGCATGGGATTCTGCTCGTATGGAAGCAAAAGCTGCTTTTGGAAACGACGGAATGTATATGGAAAAATTAATTGAAGAGCCACGTCATATCGAAATCCAAGTAGTTGGAGATTCTTATGGAAAAGCGTGTCATTTATCTGAGAGAGATTGTTCTGTACAACGCCGTCACCAAAAATTAACAGAAGAAACACCTTCTCCTTTCATGACTGATGAATTGAGAGAAGCAATGGGAGAAGCTGCTGTTAAAGCTGCAGAATACATTAAATATGAAGGTGCAGGTACGGTTGAATTCTTAGTAGATAAACACCGTAACTTCTACTTTATGGAAATGAATACTCGTATTCAAGTGGAACATCCAATTACTGAAGAAGTAGTTGATTACGATTTAATTCGTGAGCAAATTTTAGTAGCTGCTGGCGTGCCTATTTCTGGTAAAAATTACTATCCTCAATTACATTCAATTGAGTGTAGAATTAATGCTGAAGATCCTTTTAACGACTTCAGACCGTCACCAGGAAAAATCACTTCTTATCATGCACCAGGAGGTCATGGTGTTAGAGTAGATACACATGTTTATGCTGGTTATATGATTCCTCCAAACTACGACTCAATGATTTCAAAATTAATTGTTACTGCTCAAACTAGAGAAGAGGCTATTAATAAAATGAAACGTGCTTTAGATGAGTATGTAATTGAAGGAGTAAAAACTACTATTCCTTTCCATAGACAATTAATGGATCATCCTGATTATGTAGCTGGAAATTACACTACCAAGTTCATGGAAGATTTTCAAATTAAAAAATAATTAGTCTTAGATATACATAAAAATCAGTGAGTAAAACTCACTGATTTTTTTTATTTCCTACATTTGCATCATGAGTTTCCTATACAATCTTTTTTTACATCTTATTTCTTTACTGTTACCTATAATAGCTTTATTTAATCATAAAATAAAATTATTTGCTCATGGTAGAAAAGAAACTTTTTCAAAACTATCTAGCATTAAAAAAGAAGATAAAGTTGTATGGATTCATGCTGCCTCTTTAGGAGAGTTTGAACAGGCTCGACCTATTATTGAAAACATTAAAGTAACATACCCCAACTATAAAGTTGTGGTTAGCTTTTTTTCGCCTTCCGGATATGAAATTCGTAAAAACTACCCATTAGCAGATATTATATGCTACCTACCTATAGATACAAAATCTAACGTTAAGAAGTTTATAAAGCAACTTCATCCCACTTTAGCAATTATAGTTAAATATGAATTTTGGCCAAATTTATTACAAGAACTTAAAAACACCAATACTTCTACATTATTGATCTCAGGAATTTTTAGAAAAAAACAATCTTTTTTTAAATCCTATGGTTCATTTATGAAAAATAAACTTTCTGCTTTTAATCATTTCTTTGTTCAAAATGAAGAATCTAAAAAATTATTGAACTCTATTAACTTTAATAATGTTACCGTTTCAGGTGATACTCGTTTTGATAGAGTTTATGAAATTCTTCAACAAGATAATACGCTAGATTTTATAGAAGATTTTAAAAACAATAAATATACCTTGGTTGCCGGAAGTACATGGAAAGAAGATGAAGAACTTTTAGTTGACTATATTAATAACACAACTTCCACCGATGAAAAATTTATTATTGCACCTCACAACATTAAATTGAACCAAATAAAAGAACTTACTTCTTCGCTTTCTAAAAAAACTGTTTTGTTTTCTGAAAAAGACAACGTTAACCTAAAAGAATTTCAAGTTTTTATTATTGATACTATAGGACTATTAACTAAAATTTACGCTTATGGTGATATAGCCTATGTTGGAGGCGGATTGGCAACTGGACTACATAACATCTTAGAACCAGCTACATATGGTATTCCTGTTGTTTTTGGAGGCAATAAATACCAGAAGTTTAAAGAAGCTAATGATTTACTTGAATTAGGTAGTGCAACAATTGTTACAAATAAAATAGAATTAACGACTACCTTTGCATCGATAAAGAACGACAATGAGTTAAGATTTAAGATGGGAAATACAAATCAACAGTATATAAAAAATAATGTTGGTGCCACTCAAAAAATCCTAACACATCTTAAAGATATATTATAATGGATCTACTATTAAACCCTTGGCCTTGGTATATTTCGGGACCATTAATAGCAATTGTGCTTTTTTTATTTTTTTACTTTGGTAAAAACTTCGGTGTTTCTACTAATCTTGAAACCATGTGTACCATTGCAGGAGCAGGAAAGGTTTCGGATTATTTTAAAAAGGATTGGAAAGAACGCGATTGGTCACTTGTTTTTCTAGTCGGTTTAGTAATTGGTGGTTTCTTAACTTCCCAATTCCTTTCAAACGGTACTTCTATTGATCTAAACCCTAAAACTATCGAAGATTTAAGCAATTTAGGATTTCACAACGCTGGAAACTCATATGTTCCCAACGAATTATTTAGTATTGAAAACATGCTTACTTTAAAAGGCTTTTCAATATTATTAGTAGCTGGTATTTTAATAGGTTTTGGAACAAGGTATGCAGGTGGGTGTACTTCAGGTCATGCGATTACTGGTTTAAGTAGCTTACAACTACCTTCTTTAATTGCTGTTATTGGCTTTTTTATTGGTGGAATTGTAATGATTTGGTTATTATTTCCTTTAATTTTCGGTTAGTATTATGAAGTATATAAAATTTTTATTGTTAGGTGTTTTCTTTGGAATTGTATTGACAAAGTCAGAAGCTATTTCATGGTATCGTATTTATGAAATGTTCAAATTTCAATCTTTTCACATGTATGGCATCATTGGTTCTGCCGTTACTATTTCAACGGTTTTAATGTATTTCTTTAGAAAAGGAATTATTAAAGATTATCTAGGTAACCAAATCAATATAAAAGAAAAGAAAAAAGGATTTATAAGAACTTTAGTTGGTGGAACTATCTTTGGACTAGGTTGGGCTTTAGCAGGTGCTTGCCCTGCTCCTATTTTTGTTCTAATTGGTAATGGAATCTTATCTCTTATTATTGTTTTAGCAGGTGCACTTTTGGGAGCTTTTATTTATGGAATATTAAGTAAAAAGCTACCCAATTAATCTTTTAGTAAAATAGTGTCGTAGAACTTCGAATTTGTATTATCTACCACTTCCCAACCGAAGGTTGAAGACAATTGATAAATTTTAGAGAGCTCTTCAAAAAGTCTCATTTTTGCTTCGTCCTGTAAACTGGTAATTGCAATAGTTTCTTTAAGTCTATCTATACTATTTTGATTAATTTCATTTAACTCTTCTTTACTAAAAGTATTAAATCTACTTTGTTCTAAATCGAAGTACTTAACCTCAGGACTTATTACTATCTCCTCTTTTGGAATTTTGTTTATAATTATCTTTCTACCAAGAGAATCTATTTGAATAGCGAGTTTCGACAAGTCATAACCAACTTCAACTTTAGCATTTACTGCGACCACAGCCTTTTTATCAAACGATAAATAATCATATAGGTATTTCTTACTATCAGAATAACTTAAAACTTCAGAAAAACTCCCTTCTGAAACCACAAGTTTACTCATACTTCTTATTCCATTAAGTAAGACTTGAACTTCTTGGCTTTTGTGATCTTCATATTTTTTCTCATACCAAAACTTTGCTATTAAAAAGCCAAGTAAGAAAACTGCCAAATATTTCAATAAACGCATATGTAGATTCTTTTCAATAAAAATAAGTAAAAGAATCTATAACTAAAACTACTCTTCCTTTTCTTCTTTAGGAAACGCTTGTTTGTTAAAGAAGAATAATAAAACAACCCCTATTGTAATCCATGAATCCGCTCCATTAAAGATTGCATTAAAGAAAGTAAATTGCTTTCCTCCCCAAATAGGCAACCAGCTTGGTAGAGTTCCTTCCCACAAAGGAAAATATAGCATATCTACTACTTTCCCATAAAAAAGGTTACCATAAGGTTCCTCTGCAAATAATGTAGCTACGCCTCTACCCATTGGCGTATCAAAAATAACCCCATAAAATACAGAATCTATAATATTACCTATTGCTCCAGCCAAAATTAACGCTATTGCCACAACTACTGCAGTGTGTGTGTGTCGTTTTATTGTTTGCCATAACCAATATACAATACCAGAAACAGCAATTAATCTAAACAAAGTTAAAAACAATTTACCTGCCTTACCTCCAAACTCAAACCCCCATGCCATTCCATTGTTTTCTGTAAAATGAATTCTAAACCAATCTAAACCAAGAACCTTGATATCTTCTCCGAGATAGAAATGTGTTTTTACGTAAATTTTACTAATCTGATCTATTAAAATGGCCAATACAACGGTAAGTATTGCAATATTTTTCTTTGACATTATTCTCTAAATTATCAGCCAAAAATAAGAAAAGTATTCTGTTTATTTTTTAGTTAAGTAAATATTAGCATTAATACTATTTACAGACAACTTGAATGGATTATCTTGATGAGATTCCTGAAAGTTTTTTTTCTTTTCCTTGTTATTAATTTTAACAATTCCATTTGTTGTTTTAAGTATTAAATCTGTATTACTCACCTCAGCGTACACATTTCCCAAAAACAACTTTACAACTGTTATTCCTTCTATTTTTCCCAATCTTACATTTCCCTTTTCAATATAAACGTTAAGATTTCCAGCATAGCCTTTAGAATAGACCCCAACTGTTCCACCGTACACCTCTAAATTTCTTTTTTTAGGGATTTTAATCAGCACTCTTGCTCTTTCTAATCTTTTGGTAATATACTTTCTAAAAACTGTGGTATTAGGATTTAACCCTTCTTCTTTCAGAAAAGAAACAATAAGTTCATTATTGACTTCTTTCGTATCTATATTAATTGGAATAGTATTGTCGTTCTCTAATATTATTTCTAGTTTCTCCGTTTCACTATTTTCAATGATAATATCATCCAAATTATTCGTTATGAACTGTAAATTCTGAACATTGATTTCATTTGAATATAATTGTTTCTGTTGCGAAAACGCAACAGTATTCATTACAAAAAATAAAACCATTATTATTCTCATGTGCATATATAACGAAAAAACGCTCCAATATAATTGGAGCGTTTTCTACTATTAACTAACCTTAAAACTCTTATAAAGCTGCAACATGCTTAGCCAACTTTGACTTTAAGTTTGCTGCTTTATTCTTATGAATGATGTTGTTCTTAGCTAACTTATCTAGCATAGATACAACTGACGAAAACATTCCTTCTGCTTCCTTCTTATCTGTAATAGCTCTTAATTTCTTCACAGCATTACGTGTAGTTTTATGCTGATACTTATTTCTTAAGCGCTTCGTTTCGTTACTTCTAATTCTTTTAATTGCTGACTTGTGATTTGCCATTTTGCTAAAACGTTAAATGTTTATAAAAAACTTGTAGCCCATAGGAGAATCGAACTCCTGTTTTAAGGATGAAAACCTTACGTCCTAACCACTAGACGAATGGGCCGTTACAATCATTTCTTGATTGCGGGTGCAAATATATAAACTCTTTTTTATATCTGCAATAATTTTACTCTATTAATTATCAGTTTGATAAAAAAAGCTTCGATTGATTCGAAGCCATTTAGAACTTGTAGCCCATAGGAGAATCGAACTCCTGTTTTAAGGATGAAAACCTTACGTCCTAACCACTAGACGAATGGGCCGTCACAATCATTTCTCGATTGCGGGTGCAAATATATAAACTCTTTTAAAATGCACCAAAACTTTTTTTATTTTTTTTAATATGCCTTTGCAAATAATACTCTTTTTGAAGATGGACCTCCTGTAAACACACACTTCCCTTCTTCTTCTTTTGCATCATTAGGTATACAACGAATGGTTGCTTTTGTTAACTCTTTTATTTTATCTTCTGTTTCAATGGTACCATCCCAATGAGCAGAAACAAAACCTCCTTTATTTTTTATAACATCCTTAAACTCATCAAATGTATCCACCTCTGTAATATGATCATTTCTATAGTTCAAGGCCTTTGTAAATAGATTTTCTTGAATCTCATTAAGTAGCTTTTCTACAAATTCAACAAGACCGTCTTGATTAATTGTTTGCTTTTCAAAAGTATCTCTTCTAGCAACTTCTACCGTTCCGTTTTCTAAATCTCTCTTACCCATAGCAACACGAACTGGAACTCCTTTTAATTCGTATTCTGCAAATTTAGCTCCTGGCCTCATAGTATCTCTATCGTCAAATTTAACAGAAATACCTTTTGATTTTAATTCCTTTATTATAGGTTCTACTTTATCGAAAATTGCATTTAATTGATCTTCTCCTTTATATATAGGTACAATTACAACTTGTATTGGCGCAAGTTTTGGAGGCAATACTAATCCTGCATCATCAGAGTGCGTCATTATAAGCCCTCCTATTAATCTTGTAGATACTCCCCATGAAGTTGCCCATACATATTCTTGCTTACCTTCTCTTGATGTATATTTTACATCAAAAGCTTTCGCAAAGTTTTGCCCTAAAAAATGTGATGTTCCTGCTTGTAATGCTTTACCATCTTGCATTAAAGCTTCTATAGTTAATGTATCATCTGCTCCAGCAAAACGCTCACTTTCAGATTTTGCTCCTCTTACCACAGGCATTGCCATAAATTGTTCTGCAAAAGTTGCGTATACTTCTTGCATCTGCTTTGCCTCAGCAACAGCTTCTTCTTTTGTTGCATGCGCTGTATGTCCTTCTTGCCATAAGAACTCTGCCGTACGCAAGAATAAACGCGTTCTCATTTCCCAACGAACTACATTTGCCCACTGATTTATTAATAATGGTAAATCACGGTGAGATTGAATCCATCCTTTATAGGTATTCCATATAATTGCTTCGGAAGTTGGACGCACCACTAATTCTTCTTCTAATTTTGCTTCTGGATCTACACGTAACTTCCCTTCATTATCTGGATCATTTTGTAATCTATAATGTGTTACTACAGCACATTCTTTTGCAAAACCCTCTGCATTTTTCTCTTCAGCTTCAAACAAACTTTTCGGAACAAAAAGTGGAAAATATGCATTTTGATGTCCTGTTTCTTTAAACATTCTATCTAATTCTGCTTGCATTTTTTCCCAAATTGCAAAACCATAGGGCTTAATTACCATACATCCACGTACAGCAGAATTCTCAGCCATATCAGCTTTTACAATTAATTCATTATACCATTTCGAGTAATCTTCAGCTCTTTTTGTTAAATGTTTGCTCATAATCAAAAGTTTGGCACAAATATTGTTATTTTTTATGCGTAAAATTGTATCTGCAAAACTACGTTAAAAAGGTAACAAGCCCAACATAGAAAGTAATTTTTGTAGTATCTTTTACAATAATGATGTTCTAACCTAAAAATTAAAGACATGAAATTACATTACGCCAACACCAAACTTCCATTATTCCTAGTATCATTATTAATGGTAGCGTCCTTTGTTTCCTGCGGAACAGTGCAAACGGTTGCTGGTAGTGATGATGGTATTTATGCTGATGAAGTTGAGCGCCCTGAACGTAAAGTTGTTGTGGTAGATGAAGATGAATACAGAGATTACGAAGAAAATTATTTCACAAAAGAAGTAGAACGTTTAGGCACTTTAAATGGTACCGATATTTTCACAGATATTGAAAATTACTCTTCTGAAGATTTTAATGTAGAAGAAGAAATCGTTGAAGAAGAAAAACCTCAAACACGTATAACATATAATGGTAATGAACCGTGGGGATTTGGCTCAAATGCTGATGTAGTAATAAACATTAACACTTCTCCTCGCTGGGGATGGGGTTATAATGGATTTTATGATCCTTATTGGGACGGACCTTGGGGTTGGAACAATTGGGGATGGAACAATAATTGGAGATGGAATAGATGGGGATGGCGAACCGCTTGGGGCGGTTGGGGATATAATCCTTACTGGCACCCATACCATTGGAACGGTGGCTTTTACGCTGGATGGGGATGGAACAATTATTGCCCTCCTTACTATAGAGGTAGATATTACGGACCTTATAGATATAACAATCGTTTTTACAGAGGGGCCAACCCTTATAGAGGCTACAGAACAGCTTCAAACTCAAGAAGAGGGTATACTACAAGTAGACGAGGAACTACTACTTCAAGACGCTCATCTAGCACTTATCGAAGAGGTAATAGTCGTACCTATGGCAATAGTAGAAACACAAGAAGCACTAGGTCTACGAGAGGCACAAGAACAAGAGGTTATTCTCCAAACAGATCAAATAATCGTACTTACAGAGGTACAAGAGGTTCTCAATCCACTAGGGGTACTAGAGGTACTAGAGGTGGTGGTAGATCTTCAGGAAACACAAGAGGATATTCTACTGGGGGATATAAACCTTCTAGAAATTCAAAAAGTGTTCAACCTACAAGAGGATACCGTTCAAATAGAAGCAGTTCTTCTTCTCGCACTAGAACAGCAAGAAGCTCATCAAGAAGTTCTAGAAGTAATAACAGAAGTTACACCCCTTCTAGAAGCAGTAACAGAAACTACTCATCTAACAGATCTTCTTCAAGAAACTATTCGAACAGAAGCTCATCTAGCAGTAGAGGATATTCAACTAGAAGTTCTTCAAGTAACAGAGGTTCTTCAAGTGGAAGAAGTAGCAGAGGAAGAAGATAACTTTAACCAACTTTTCTAAATAAGTTATAAACTAATTAACGAAAAACATGAAACGAATTTTAGCATTAGCAACTATTGTTGCCAGTACCTTTACTGCCTTTTCTCAATCTTTAGGCTATACTGATTTGGGAGTTTTATTTTCAAAAGATGATAATTATGGTACAGCTCGTTTTGAAGCTATGAGTGGAGCTTTTGGAGCTTTGGGTGGAGATGTTTCTGCCTTTAGTATTAACCCTGCTGGTAGTGCAGTAGCTAGAAAAAGTACCCTTTCTGCTTCTCTAGGTAATCGAAGCACAGATATTTTAGCTAGTTACTATGGAAACACAACAACTATTCAAGATGATTTTTTAAACATTACTCAAGCTGGTGGTATTTTAACTTTTGATACTGCTTACGACTCTGATTGGAATCGTTTTGCCTTAACTTTTAATTATAGAATGAAAAGTGATTTTGACCAATCATTCTCTATAACTGGCAACAGTGGACAAGCTTTATTCAATGAGCATCCAGATGATATTAATAATCAATTTAACAATGGTGTTCAACAACGTTTTGCAAACAATATGAACGGACAAAGTTCTATTTTTGAAATGGGATTCTCTGCCACACATCAAAATAAACTACATGTTGGAGCTTCCATAAAATTCCACGACCTTAGATTTTCTCAAATTACAAATCTAAGAGAGACCAATGAAGATGGTAATGGGAATACTTTAAACGCTGTAAATATTCAAGATAGTTTCTTTGAAGGGAATGGTGTTTCAGTTAGTGCAGGTTTTATTTATAACGTAAACAACACTTTTCGTTTTGGATTAGCGTATGAAACTCCAACTTGGTATCCAGAAATTATTGAAGACAGTAATTTGAATGTATTCGACCCAAGTAATAGTCGTTATGATGACTGGTTAGGTTTTACAGAAATCTCTGCCAGCAACCAACCTGTAGATGTAAATAGTGGTGAAGAGTTTTCTTTGAACACATTTAAGTTAAGAACACCTAGTAGGTTAACTGCTAGTGCTGCATTTGTCTTTGGAAAACAAGGTTTAATTAGTGCAGATTATACTTATAAAAATTACAGCAATGTAACTTACACAGGGAACTCATTTAATCAAGTAAATCAAAACTTTGATAATGATTTTAAAGCTACAAATACTTTAAACATAGGTACCGAATGGCGCTTTGACAAAATGAGTATTCGAGGAGGATATCATTATGAAGAAAACCCTTCTAAAACAGCTTTAGACAAAGATCACGTCACAGGATATTCATTAGGTTTTGGTTACAACTTTGGAAATTTAAAATTTGATTTATCGTATCGTAAGTCAGAAAGTAATAGTCCTTATAATATATATAATTCTGCTGCAGTTAATGTTGATCCAATCGAGTTAAACAATAATACCTCGAGAATTACAGGTACCGTTACTTTTAGCTTATAAGCAGTAAAAACATAAAAAACACTTAAAAAAGTCTCGTTAGTTAAACGAGGCTTTTTTGCTTATTTAAATCTCAGTTTTTTACCTTAATTTTGCATTTCATTTAATTCGACATGAGTTCAATAAAAATAAACATACAAGAAACTAATAATGAAACCATTATTAAGTTTATAAGTAATACCATCTTGATTAATGGTGGTAGTTACGAATACAATAATATAGATGAGGCTAAAAACTCTCCATTAGCTCAACAATTATTTTACCTTCCTTTTGTTAAAAAAGTATTTGTAACGGCGAATTTTATTGCTGTTCAACGTTATGACATTGTACAATGGGAAGACGTAGAAGAAGAAGTACGTGAGCAAATAGAAGCTTATTTACTACAAGGAAATCCTGTGGTTAAGGAAGAGACCATTAAAAAAGATGCAGTTGAAGTGTATGCCGAAGTAACTCCAAATCCAGCTGTAATGAAATTTGGAACAAATAAAGCCTTAACACAAACAGATGTTGAGTTCAAAAACATTGATGAAGCAAGCAAGTCCTCTCCATTAGCACAAGCTTTGTTTAACTTCCCTTTTGTTAAAGAAATATTTATTTCTGAAAATTATATTTCTATTACAAAGTATGATATGGTAGATTGGAATGAAGTATATCAAGAGGTAAGAACCTTTATTCGAAACTATATTCAAGAGGGAAAAGCAATTATTTCATCATTACCAAAGCAACAAACTCAACAGAATGTAGAAATCCCAAAGGAAAACTTATCTGATACTGAAACAAAGATTGTTGAAATTCTTGATGAGTATATAAAACCAGCAGTGGCTTCAGACGGTGGGAACATTGCTTTTCAATCATATGATGAAAACTCTAAACAAGTTAGAGTGATATTACAAGGAGCTTGTAGTGGATGTCCATCATCAACAGTTACCTTAAAAAATGGAATTGAAACCATGTTAAAAGAAATGTTACCAAATCAAATTAATGAAGTGGTAGCTATTAATGGATAATATACAACAATAACAAATGTCCAAAACAGTAAAACCTTATAAAGATTCCGAATTAGGAAAAAAGGAACAAGTAGCTAAAATGTTTGATAATATTTCTGAAGATTACGATGGTTTAAATCGTGTTATCTCTTTAGGAATAGATGTTAGCTGGAGAAAAAAAGTAGTTAAGTTTGTAGGAGAAAACAACCCTAAACAAATTTTAGACATCGCAACTGGCACAGGAGACTTAGCTTTAATGATGGCTTCTTTAAAACCTGATAGAATTGTTGGGTTAGATATCTCAGAAGGAATGCTTAATGTTGGAAAGCAAAAAGTTTCTAAAGCCGACTTAAGTAACACGATAGAAATGGTTGTTGGTGACAGTGAAAATATTCCTTTTGAAGACAATACTTTTGATGCAATCACCGTATCTTTTGGTGTTAGAAATTTTGAAACTTTAGACAAAGGTTTGACAGAAATATTACGTGTTTTAAAACCTGGAGGGAAGTTTGTTGTACTAGAAACATCAAATCCTACCAAATTTCCATTTAAACAAGGGTATAAGTTTTATACTAATTATATTCTACCAATAATTGGAAAACTCTTTTCAAAAGATAAAGTAGCATATTCATATTTATCTGAAAGTGCAAATTCTTTTCCTTTTGGAGAGGCCTTCAACAATATTTTAGAAAAAAATGGGTTTAAGAATGCAAAGAATTTACCTGTAACTTTTGGAGTTGCATCAATTTATACCGCTACAAAATAGTATGTTAAAACGTTTTTTAATTTTCGGATTTATTTTATCAACAACATTTTCTTATGCACAAATAGAAAAAGTACTTAAGTTACCAACTTTTGACAACCCTAAATTTCATTATGGTTTTTACTTAGGAGGTAATTCAAATGGTTATAAAATAGCTTATCGCCCAAGTTTTGTTGACCAAACAGGTACACCAAATATAGAAGTAGAATCGAGCATAGGATTCAATGTGGGATTAATTGCAGATTTAAGGTTACATAACAATGTAAATCTTAGATTTGAACCTGGGTTAATGTCTAACACTAAAACATTACGTTTTAAACACATTAGCGGTTCTGAAAGCGCAACCAAAAGAGAAGTTGGGGCTACCTTTTTACATTTACCTATTTTACTAAAATTAAGCACTAATAGACTAAACAATGTTAGACCATATGTAATCGGAGGGATTTCTTATGATTATAACTTTTCAAGTAATGAAAGTAATAGTGATGACAACTTTGCTGGAGAATTTAGAACGAGAACAAGCAACTTTATGTATGAAGTAGGTATTGGTATTGATTTATACTTTAGCTATTTTAAATTCTCACCTTCCTTAAGAGGAGTCTTTGCTGTTAACAACGAATTAGTTAGAGATAACAGACCTTCTAGTCAATGGACTGACCCTATCGATTTTTTAGGAACCCGAGGATTTTTTATCCATTTAGCATTTGAATAAAAAACCATAACAATAAAAAACAAAAGCGGCTATAATAGCCGCTTTTTTATTGAGTGATAATTAATCACTACTCGATAGAGATCCCCCAAAATCTATCTATTAGGCTATAAGACACACTTCTTTTACAAAAGTCACAAAAAAAATGGCCACCTAAAATAGGCAGCCACCAAAACAAAGATTTCTCTTTAATAATTTGATAGAAGTCCCCCGAAATCTATCTACATTTTATTAGACACAATTTATTTGTACAGGTCACATTATATCAAAAAAAATGACTACCAAAAGGTAGTCATTAAATTGCAAAGATTTCTCTTTACTAATTTGATAGAAGTCCCCCGAAATCTATCATACAATTATCTTTAATATAAAATTATTTCTTACTTATGAGTACAAATATAGAAAAAAAGAAATTAACCTGTGTTAATTTTTCAAAATTATTTTGTTATCTACCACATCCTTAATAGGTAAAACTACCTTTCCTTCCGCAGTCTTTATAGTAATACAAATATTATCAATAGCAATTACTACACCTTCAATATCGTTAATTTTTATAGTTTCTCCTATACCAATATTCTTTCTTGAATAATATCCAAAAAGCAATCTCGCTACCGCATCTCTAGCTCCTAAACCAAAAGCTATTGTAAATGCTAATAAAATAGAACCTATTAATAAAGTCAAATTACTTTTTATTACCGAAGTATCCACTTCAGCCATGTCTAACGCTGTTATTGAAAGAAAAACAACAATTAAATAAAACGCAATATTCCCTACGACATTTCCCCCAGAGATTTCCATTGACTTGAACATTGACTGAATAGCTTTCTTCACCATTGTTCCCAAATAGGTACCTCCAACAAAAATCCCTAACGCAGCCAATAACCTTGGTAAATAACCAAAGAAACTCCTAATACCATCTGAAACCAAAGACAATCCAAAAATTTCTGCACCTAACATTACAAAAACAAAAATCAAGAACCATTTTAAAACAGCCAATACTACATTGGTTAATACAATATTGATTGTAGAGTTTCCAAAAATTTCTGTTTTACTTAGTTTTTTAGACCACTCATCAATTTTTGTTTTTGCCAAAGCCTTTCTTACGATATAAAGAAACACTTTTATAAATATCCAAGATACAATTACAAAACCAACAAAACCTGCTACTGTTGGTAAATAATTAATAATATCGTTAAACGTATCTTTAAAAGGTTTTAAAAAGTCTACTTGTAACGCTTTCATAATTTATAGTCTATTAGTTTTTACTTTCGTTTGTTTTATCTTCTTCTTGGTTATTTTCTTTTTCACTTGTTTTGTTTTCTGAATCAGGAGCGTTTAATAAATCTACAATTGTATTCGGGTATTTCACCACGAATAAATCAGCAACATCTATCGATAGCTTAATCATTGCCACATCATTAAGTACTTTTTCTTTAAGTACCTCTGGCAATTCTTCGTTATGTAATATTTTCTTAAATGGATTATCCATAATAATTACAATTCATTATACGCTTTAACGACTTTCTCTTTTGCTCGTTTTAAACGCATTTTTACAGCGCTATCTCCTAACTCTAATGCTCCTGAAATTTCTTTTATGCTCATATCATCTTGATATTTCATTAAAAGAATCATTTTATCAGCAGCAGATATCATCTCGAGTGCCTTTGCTAATTTATCTGATTTTAATTCAAATAGTGTTGCATCATCGATTTCATCAATGTCACTATCTTCTTTAATCTGATCAGTTACAACAGTTACCTTTTCTTTCTTTTTTTCACTATTCCTTTGCACGTAATTTACGCAGAAATTATAGGTAAATGAATATAACCAAGTAGAAAACTTAGATTTCCCTTTAAAAGATCTTAGTTTTACAAATAAACGAACGAAAACATCGTGGGTAAGGTCTTGTGCTTCTTCTTTGTTTTTAGAAAAACCATAGCATTTGTTGTATACCACACCAGCATACCGGTCATATAAAACGGCAAATAAATGAGTATCATTTTTTTGCACTATTTTACTGACTAGCTCTTCGTCGCTTAGTTTTGTAACATCAATACTTTTCAAAAGTCAAGTTTGGTTATTCTAAAAATTAGACTTGTAAAGAATTAGACACAATTTTATTCAATAAGTCACGTACTTATTTTCAAAGGATGAAATTAACAATTCTTTAACAAAAAAGAACCTTTTTCAAAAAAAATAATTTTTTTGTAACATTTACTTAAAAGGCTACGTATAAGTAAATGAGAACAGATTGTTAATCATTAAAATTTTACTAAGCTAAATGAGACAACTTAAAATTACAAAGCAGGTAACTAATAGGGAAACAGCTTCTTTAGATAAATACTTGCAAGAAATTGGAAAAGTAGATTTAATTACTGCTGATGAAGAAGTAGAATTAGCACAAAGAATAAAAGCAGGAGACCAAAGAGCTTTAGAAAAATTAACAAAAGCCAATTTACGTTTCGTAGTATCTGTGGCTAAGCAATATCAAAATCAAGGATTAACGTTACCTGATTTAATTAACGAAGGAAACTTAGGTTTAATTAAAGCGGCAAAACGTTTTGATGAAACTCGTGGTTTCAAATTTATATCATACGCTGTATGGTGGATTCGTCAGTCTATCTTACAAGCTCTAGCAGAACAATCTCGTATTGTACGTTTACCTTTAAACAAGATTGGTTCTATTAATAAAATTAATAAAATGTATGCTTTCTTAGAGCAAGAGAATGAGCGCCCTCCAAGTGCTGAAGAAATTGCAAAGAAGTTAGACATGACTGTTAGTGATGTTAAGGAATCTATGAAAAATTCGGGTCGTCACGTATCTATGGATGCTCCGTTAATTGAAGGTGAAGACTCTAACTTATATGACGTTTTAAATTCTGGAGAATCTCCAAACCCTGATAAAACTTTATTACACGAATCGCTACGTATTGAAATTAATCGTGCATTAGAGACATTAACTCCACGTGAAGCAGATGTTGTTAAGTTATACTTTGGTTTAGGTGAACACCAACCAATGACTTTAGAGGAAATCGGAGAAACATTTGATTTAACTCGTGAGCGTGTTCGTCAAATTAAAGAAAAAGCTATTCGTAGATTAAAACATACTTCTAGAAGTAAAATTTTAATGACCTATTTAGGTTAAAAATATATACAATAACAAATAGTTATCATAACTATTCGTTTTTTGATTAATGAATGAAAGCTCTCAATTTTTGAGAGTTTTCTTTTTTATATACCTATTAGGTTTTAACTATATTTGCCAAAATAACAACACAACAAAAACAACTCATGAGTAAACTAGTAGCTCCATCAATCTTAGCAGCAGATTTTGCCAATTTACAACGTGATATCGAAATGGTAAATAACAGTGATGCAGATTGGTTTCATATTGACATTATGGACGGTGTATTTGTTCCAAATATTTCATTTGGAATGCCCGTATTAAAAGCAATTTCTAAACACGCCAAAAAGACAATCGATGTACATTTAATGATTGTTGATCCAGATCGTTACATTCAAACTTTTGCAGATTTAGGTGCAGACATTTTAACAGTACATTATGAGGCATGTACTCATTTACACAGAACAATTCAAGCTATTAAAGCTTCGGGAATGAAAGCCGGAGTAGCTTTAAACCCTCATACACCAATTGCTGTTTTAGAGGATATTATAAAAGATTTAGATTTGGTTTGTATAATGAGTGTAAACCCTGGTTTTGGGGGGCAGTCTTTTATTGAAAACACTTATAAAAAAGTACAACAATTAAAAAACTTAATTGAGTTTAGTGAAGCCTCTACAATGATTGAAATTGATGGCGGGGTAACTAATAAAAATGCCAACAAACTTATTGAAGCTGGAGCAGACGCTTTAGTTGCTGGAAGTTATGTTTTTAAAAGTGACAACCCTACGGAGACGATTGCAGACTTAAAAGCACTTATAAATTAAAAAAAGGAGGTTTAACAACCTCCTTTTTTTTAAAACTGGTCTAATAAATAGTTTATCAAATCTGTAGTGGTAACAATTCCTACCAATTCATCTTTATCAACTATCGGCAACGCGTGAAATTCCTTCTTAGATAAAATTTCCGCTACTTCTTTAATTGTTGTAGATGAATTCACTGTTACTAAATTTTTCGCCATTACTTGCTCAATTGTAAACATATTATAAACAACTGTGTCTACATCTGACTCATCTTCATCTATTGCATCTGCAAAACTAATTCTTAATAAATCCGTATAACTTAACATTCCTTTAATTTCAGAACCACTAACTACGGGAATATGTCTAATGTTATTTGCTTTGAATAACTTCTCTGCTGTTATTAAATCATCTGTATAGTTAAGTGTTACAACATCTTTAGTCATAATAACTGAAACTGGCATTCTTTTTTTCATGGTGTTTCTCTTTTTAATTTCTATATCAAATTTCAGTATTAAAAACAGCAAAAAAGCTGATTTAAATCATGTTAATCCTTCTATTTTATTTCTACCTTTTTACGTACTTTTACAAAAAAACCTACTATTTTGATTGAAGAATTACACAGACAATATGGATATTTATTTCAGGAAGAATTACTTGAAGAGATTGCTAAAATTGCAGTCTATAAAGAATTCGATGCAAATGATACTATTATAGATATTGATAATTATATTGTATCCATCCCTTTAGTAATTCAAGGAGCTATTAAAATTCTACGTGAAGACAAAGAAGGAGATGAATTGGTTTTGTATTATATTGAAAAGGGTGATACTTGTGCAATGACCTTATCTTGTTGTATGGGACAAACTAAAAGTAAAATTAAAGCCATTGCTGAAACTGATGTAAAGCTTTTAATGATTCCTAAAGAAAAAATGACGGAATGGTTAAGTAAATACTCAAGCTGGCAAGAGTTTATCTTACAAAGTTATCATTCTCGCTTGCATGAATTTATTGAAGCTGTTGATTCTATCGCTTTTCTAAATATGGGAGAAAGACTTTTAAAGTATTTAAAAGACAAAGCAATGGTTACACACACTGATGTTATGCAAATTACACATCAACAAATTGCCAATGACATGCACACTTCAAGAGTAGTTATTTCTAGACTTTTAAAATCTTTGGAAAAAGCGGAAAAAATTGAACTTCATAGAAATAGTATTAAAGTTCTAGCTCTTTAACTTTAAAGAGTTATAGTTTAACATTATTTTTATCTTCTTATATAATAAAGGGAATTTCTTCTTTAAATCTTCTGGTGTTTCAAAAAAGTGCTCCATAATTACTGCTGTAAACTCTATTTTATTTGTTAAAGCATATTCTCTAAAATACCCTGATTTTTTTATTTGCTCAATATTTGAATCATCTTTCATAAAACTTGTTATTTCTGTAAAAAGCTTATAAAAAATACGAGCACTTACATCTCTAGATTTCCCTCCATGAAACGTTAGCGCATGGGTAAACTCATGAATCCCAAGATTCAGATTATCGTTCAATACAACATCCCCTAATAGAAAATCTTCCCAAGAAAAAACCACCGCCTTCAGAGCTGGATTAAACTCTCCCTTATGGTACATTTTAGTGGTATTAGAAAAGAAGACCTTTGGATACACTATTACCTTA
Organism: Tenacibaculum sp. 190130A14a; assembly: GCF_964048965.1. Taxonomy (NCBI): domain Bacteria; kingdom Pseudomonadati; phylum Bacteroidota; class Flavobacteriia; order Flavobacteriales; family Flavobacteriaceae; genus Tenacibaculum; species Tenacibaculum polynesiense. The sequence goes on from NZ_OZ040189.1 coordinate 3,543,648, forward strand.
TCAAAGGTATTGGTTAAGTATTTACGCATTCCAAAAGTTAATTTAACATAAGAAGAAGCTATTAAAACTTTAACTTCTGGTGAAAACTCAAAACCTTCTCTCCCTATAAAGTCATAATTCCTAATAAACTTTGTTACTCTATGCTCAAAATACCTTTTTTGTTTATCATTTAACTTTTGATAAAAACGGATACTCTCTTCTAAAAACTGCTTTTTACTTTTAGGCAGTCTCTTTTGAGTTAAATAGAAATGAACGAAAAGTGGTTTGTTAAAAAAGTAAACAGATAAAGATTCTAAAACATTAACAAAAACCCCAATAAATCCAAGGGCTACCGATGTATTTCTTATGATATAGATAAATTTCATTTTGCTTCAAAACTTTCTTCTGTAACATTTGTTACAAACAGAAATTATTCTTTTTATAACTTTGGCTCCACAGCAAGTAAATTCTCCCCTTAAGAGATTTTTTCCCCTAAAAAAAGCAGCAAAGTATTACAACTAGCTGCTTTTGTTTTAGCGACCCAGAGAGGATTCGAACCCCCAACCCTCAGAGCCGAAATCTGATGTTCTATCCAGTTGAACTACTGAGTCAAATTAATTAAGCTAGCTTTGCTTTAACGATAGTAGAAATTGTTTTTCCGTCTGCTTGTCCAGCTAGTTGTTTTGAAACAATCCCCATTACTTTTCCCATATCTTTCATTCCTTCTGCTCCAGTATCATTTATAACTTTTTCTACAACAGTAGTAATTTCTTCTTCAGATAACGCTTTTGGCAAAAACTGCTCCAATACTGCTGCCTCAGCTAATTCGGGCTCTGCCAAATCTTCTCTTCCTTGCTCCTTAAAAACAGCTGCACTATCTTTTCTCTGTTTTACCTGCTTTTGAACTATTTTTAATTCATCTGCTTCTGTTAACTCTCCCGAACCAGTTTCAGTATTTGCTAACATAAAAGCCGATTTCAACGCTCTTAAAGCTGTTAAAGCTACGGTGTCTTTAGACTTCATAGCTTCTTTCATTTTGCTCATTACTTGTTCTTGTAAGCTCATAATTTAAGTTTTAGAATAAAAAATTCCCGATAAATCGGGAATTTATAAAAGTATGTTTTTTTATTTAATCTACATTGTCATGTAAAAACGAGTTATTAGATCGTAATAAATCGTCTTTATCGTTATTTAAAGCAGTTTCTGTTTTACTTATATCTGAACCTGCATCAATATCAACACCTAAACGCTTATAAGCTGGTTGACGCTCTATTTCATCAATGTTTTTAGAAACCTGATCGTTGAATTTATAATTAAATTTCTTCATTGTTTCGATACGATCATTACGCCTCTTTTGTAATTCAGAAATGGTCAAACTCAATGGAGACACTTCCTCACTTACTGTATCTATATTGTTGATTTCTTCTTGCGTTTTTGTTTTAACCTCAAACTGCAACTCTTCTTCAACAATTTCATTTTTTATTTCTGGCGTAGAACTTTTACCAATGGTAGGTTCTACATCAAAATCATCTAAAATATAGCGTTTCTCAACCTGTTGATGCACTGGTTTTACTTCTTCTGCCACAACATCAATGTTTTGGATTTCCTTTGTTGTGTTTACCAAACGAGAAGCAGGCTTAATTTCTTCATAAGAATTTAGCGGAAGGTCAAACAATAAATCTTGCTGAACTACCTTAGGTCTTTCTTCTCTAACCTCTTCTTTCTTTTCTACAACATTAGTTATAATGAAATCATCTTCCGAAACATTTTCAATAGTGATTTCATCAAAAACTACATCTATATTTTTAATAGCTTCTGTCGTAGATACTAAGTTTAGTTTTGGTTGTTTTACCTCTTCTACTTCTTCCTCTAAGACATGTACTATTTTCTCTTCTTTTTTGACTGCTAAAGGTTCATCTAAACTAGGTGCCTTTTGAATTGCCTGCTCTCCAAAAGAATAGGTTGCTTTTTGATCATCTTCTAAAGTATGTACAATTTTCTTTACTTCAGTATTTGTAATTGTACTTTGCTGATCACTTGCAAAACCCGTTGCTACCACTGTAACTGCTATTCCATCATCAAGAGAGTCATCTTCACCAATACCCATAATAATATTAGCATCGTACCCGGCCTCATCTTGAATATAATCGTTAATCTCTCCTATTTCATCTAAGGTAACTTCATTTGCTCCAGAAACAATTAACAACAATACATTTTTAGCTCCAGTAATCTTGTTATCATTTAATAACGGAGAGTCTAAAGCCTTTACAATTGCATTTTTAGCTCTATTAGCTCCAGTTTCTTTTGCAGATCCCATAATAGCAGTTCCACTATTAGAAAGTACCGTCTTAGCATCATGTAAATCGATATTTTGTTTATAGTGATGTGTAATAACTTCTGCAATACCTTTAGCTGCTGTTGCTAATACTTCATCTGCTTTAGAGAAACCTGCTTTAAATCCTAAATTTCCATAAACTTCTCTTAATTTATTGTTATTAATAACAATTAAAGAGTCTACATTTTTACGAAGCTCATCTACACCTTTTTGAGCCTGCTTTGAGCGCATTCTTCCTTCAAATTGAAATGGCATAGTTACGATACCCACCGTAAGTATATCCATATCTTTAGCAATTTTGGCAATAATAGGTGCTGCACCAGTACCAGTACCACCTCCCATACCAGCAGTAATAAATACCATTTTAGTGTGGGTACTTAACATTTGCTGAATTTCTTGAATACTTTCGGCGGCAGCTTGTGCTCCAATTTCAGGATTTGCCCCTGCCCCCAATCCAGAAGTTAGATGGGCTCCCAATTGTATTTTATTAGGAATTGGACTATTCTCTAGTGCTTGTGCATCTGTATTACAAATTACGAAATCTACTCCGTGAATTTGCTTACTATACATGTGATTTACTGCATTGCTACCTCCCCCGCCAACACCAATTACTTTAATGGCATTCGATTGTGATTTTGGCATGTCGAATGAAATGTTATCAAATTCTGCGCTCATAATAACTTTTCGTTTAATCTTTTTTCTTATTCTACTTTTGCTCTTGATAGGGGATCGAAAAAGAGCTTTTACTAATTATACTTTATTCTGCGTTATCTAAAAATTCTTTAAATCGCTCTGTAAACTTTTCAAAGAATGATTTAGATTTAGGTCTCTGTACTTGTTGTTGTTCTTTTTGAACAACGGTATCTTCTTCTATAGAGTTACTTTCTTCTTCTATAGCTTCTTTTTTTGTTTCTTCTACTACAACTTCAAAAGCTTCTTCTTTATCTTGCTTCTCCAATCCTTCCATTAACAATCCAACTGCTGTTGCATATGCAGGACTCGAAAGTACATCATCAGAGTCTCCAGCTAAATGCTCATTTGGATATCCAATACGCACATCCATTCCGGTAATGTATTCTACTAATTGACGTAGGTGTTTTAACTGAGACCCTCCTCCTGTTAAAACAATCCCTGCAATAAGCTTACCTTTTTGGGTTTCGTGTCCGTAATTTTTTATTTCTAAATACACATGCTCTATAATTTCTTGAACACGTGCATGAATTATTTTAGATAAATTTTTAAGTGTAATCTCTTTAGGTTCTCTACCTCTTAACCCCGGAATAGAAACAATTTCAGTTTCCTTATTCTCTCCTGGCCAAGCACTACCAAACTTAACTTTTAATAATTCTGCTTGTTTTTCTATAATTGAGCAACCTTCTTTTATATCTTCAGTAATCACGTTACCTCCAAAAGGAATAACCGCCGTATGACGAATAATTCCATCTTTGAATATTGCTAAATCTGTTGTTCCTCCACCAATATCAATTAAAGCTACACCAGCTTCTTTTTCTTCTTGGCTCAATACAGCTGAAGCAGAAGCTAGAGGCTCTAATGTAATATCAGCTAACTCTAATCCTGCGCTTTTAACACATCGTCCAATATTTCTTATTGAAGAAACTTGTCCAACCACCACGTGAAAATTTGCTTCTAACCTACCTCCATACATTCCAATAGGTTCTTTTATTTCTGGTTGGCTATCAACTTTATATTCTTGTGGTAATACATGAATAATTTCTTCTCCAGGTAACATAACCAACTTATGTACTTGGCTTACCAAGTTTTCTATATCGTGCTCATCTATTACTACATCTGATTTTTCACGAGTAATATAATCGCTATGATGTAAACTTCTAATATGTTGCCCAGCAATACCTACTACAACATCATCTATTTTTTGCCCAGAAACACTTTGTGCTTCGTCAACAGCTTGTTGAATAGATTGTATTGTTTGGGTTATATTATTTACCACACCTCGTTTTACGCCTAAACTTTTAGCTTTTCCTATTCCTAAAACTTCCAGTTTACCGTATTCATTTTTACGCCCAATCATGGCAACAATCTTGGTTGTACCAATATCTAAACCAACTGCTATTTTATTGTTTTCCATACTATGATTGTTTTGTGCATACAACTTGGTTGTGATACTTTAAATTAATTACTTCATATTTATTAATAGACTTATCTATAAATGCTTTATTATAAAATGCTTTTAACTTTTCTATTTTCTTGTCAACATTTATAAACTTTCCAAAATGTATTTTATAATTACCGCTTCTAACCGAAAATCTATATTCGTTTTTAGCCGTCTTATCTATTGCTATAACTTCCTTCTCTAAAAAGTTGTCATTAGCGATTACATTTATTAACTCAGTAACTTCATCTATTTCATCTGGACTCCCCACACCAGATATTAAGGGCACCCTTGCAGAAAAATTTTTAGAAATTGGAATTTCAACCCCCTGTTTATCAACATAAAACGAACTATTCTTATTAACAATTCGAGCTAATGGCTTTCGCTGCTTGATTAGTGTTTTTAACACACCATCAACAGTCATGTAAACAGCTGCTTTTTCTACGTATGGGCTAGCAGAAACTTTTGTTTCTAGAAAGTGTAAATCTACTATTCTTTTTGCTTGGTTTTTAACAAAATCATTATTTTGTATTAACATTTTATCAACCAAACTGTGTGTCAGGAAATTATTATCTCCTGCCTCAAACTCCACGACAGTATTTTTGATTGTTTTTTCTCCATTTCTACTGGCTGTAAACCCATATAAAAATGCCAAAAACGTCAACAACAATAAAAAACCAATATATGTTATGAGTTTTTTCATCCAAAAATTTGATACTTTTTTTCTAAAACTTCTTTTACATCATTAACTAAAACACCAATATCACCTGCTCCTAATATCGTTACTATTTTTGCTGATGATTTTCGCACTTGATCACACAGCTCTTCTTTCGAAACGAGCTGTTTATTTTCTCCTTTAACTTTATCTAACAACCAAGATGACGTTACTCCTTCTATCGGTAATTCTCTCGCCGGATAAATATCTAGTAACAACAATTCATCAAACTTAGAAAGGGCTTCTGCAAAATCACCAGCAAAATCTTTTGTTCTGCTATATAAATGTGGTTGAAAAACAGCCAATACTCTTTCGTTCGGATACATCTCTCTTACCGAGTTTTCTACAGCATTTATTTCTGTTGGATGATGTGCATAATCGTCTATTAAAACAACTTCATTCGTTTTAATTTTATAAGAAAATCTTCTTTGAACTCCTTTAAAGCTTCTTAATTTATTTTTAACAACCTCTAATGAAACCCCATAAACATCAGCCATTGCTAAAGCGGCCAAGGCATTCATTACATTATGCTTTCCTGGCAAACTAAATTCTATATTTTTTACTTCGGATGTTGGTGTTACTACATCAAACACATACATTCCATTACTTACTCTTAAGTTGAACGCTTTATAGTCAGCGTTGGCTTCAATTGCATAAGTTAAACCTTCTAATGGTAATCCTTTTGCTACAATTATGGTTTCTGAAACCTTGGCTGCAAAATCTCTAAATGATTCTTGCAAAGCTTCACTTTCTCCATAAATATCCAAATGATCCGCATCCATAGAAGTTACACAAGCAATATTGGGAGATAATTGTAAAAACGAACGGTCAAATTCATCCGCTTCAACTACAGAGAGTTTATCTTCTCCTAAAATCAAATTAGATTGATAATTCTCGGTAATCCCACCTAAAAAAGCCGTTGCTTTCTCAGACTCCATAATATGACCTAAAATAGAAGAGGTGGTTGTTTTTCCATGCGTTCCTGCTACACCAAAACAAAAAGTATTCTTAGTTATTATCCCTAGTACCTCTGCTCTTTTTACTACAGAAAAATTGTTCTCTTTAAAATATGTCAATTCTTGATGAGTACTTGGGATAGCAGGAGTATAAACCACCAAGGTTTTCTCTTTATCTAAAAACGAAATTGGAATACTTTTTACAGCATCATCAAAATGAATCTCAATCCCAATTTCCTGCAATGCGTTTGTAATCAATGATGGAGTCTTATCATATCCTGCTACTTCTTTTCCATTCACAGAAAAATATCGTGCTATAGCACTCATTCCTATTCCACCTATTCCAACAAAGTAAATATTATGTATCTGATTTAAATCCACTAACTAATTAACTTTTCTATTTCGTTTACGATATCACTCGTAGCATTTGGCAATGCTAAGGTTTTAATATTCTCGCTTAAACTTTCTTGCTTTCCTTTATCTTTAAGAAGTGTTTCAAACACAATTGGAAATGTATTTAATTCACTTTCTTTTACTAAAATTGCTCCATGCTTATCAGCTATTGCTTTTGCATTTTTAGTTTGATGATCTTCTGCCACATTTGGAGAAGGAATAAAAATGGTTGGTTTCCCAACAATACACAATTCTGAAACTGAACTTGCCCCTGCTCTTGACACAACAAAATCTGCTGCTGCATAGGCTAAATCCATTCTATTTAAAAATTGATGTACTTGAACATCTTCTTTAGAATGTTGTTTGTATTCTTCATAGTACAACTTTCCACACTGCCATATAACTTGTATATTTTGCTCCTTAAAAAACCCTAACTCATGCGCTATTAACTCATTTATCTTTCTAGCTCCTAAACTCCCCCCTAAAACTAATACCGTTTTTCTGTTCGGATCTAATTTAAAAAACGTCTTCCCTTCTTCTGTTTTAGTATGTATAAACAATAAATCTTGACGAACTGGATTACCTGTTTTCTTTATCTTATCTGAAGGAAAAAACCTCTCCAAATTATCATACGCCACACATATTTTCCCCGCCTTCTTTCCTAGTAATTTATTGGTTATCCCTGGATATGAATTTTGTTCTTGAATTAAAGTTGGTATTCCCTTTTTATTCGCTACTATTAACGTTGGTCCACTTGCAAAACCACCTGTACCAATAGCTACATCTGGTTTAAATTTCCTTATAATCGTATTTGCCTTCCACAAACTACTCAACAACTTAAAAGGAAAACTCAAATTCTTTAATGTTATTTTCCTTTGAATCCCAGAAATCCACAATCCTTTAATATCGTACCCCGCCTGAGGTACTTTTTCCATCTCCATTTTATCTTTCGCTCCTACAAACAAAATTTTTACACTAGGATAACGAAGTTTTATTTCATTTGCTATTGCTATAGCCGGATAGATATGTCCTCCAGTTCCTCCTCCACTTATAATAACATTGATCGATTGCTTCATACGTCTTCGTTATTTATGATTTTGGTTATACGCAACGCTCTTTGTATTTCTACGATATAGATGTATATGTCTAGTCCAATGTTTCATGCAATATATCCAAAGGGTTATCATCTAATATCGTTTCTTCTGTTTCATTTTTAGATGCACTTACACTAAGAATCATTCCTAACGCAAAACAAGTCATCCAAATTGATGTTCCTCCACTACTTATAAGTGGTAATGTTTGTCCTGTAACTGGAAATAAATTTACAGCTACTGCCATGTTAATCATGGCTTGAAATATAATTGGTAAACCAACTCCAACTACCAACAATGTTGCAAAGATTGTTGTCGCTTTTTTGGCTGTAATTAATATTCTAAAAAGCAATAGAAAATAGATAAATATGACCATAATAGCCCCAACAAAACCATACTCCTCTACGATGATTGCATAAATAAAATCTGATGAAGATTGCGGTAAAAAATTCTTTTGAACACTTTTTCCCGCTCCTTTACCAACCACTCCTCCTGTTGCAATTGCAATTTTGGCTTTTTCAACTTGGTAATTCTCTTTCGAATCTCCAGACAAAAAGCTTTCAATTCTACTTTCCCAAGTTTGAATCCTGTTAGGCATAGCGTCTGGAAATGCTTTTGCCACTAAAATGAAAAACAACAGTGCAAAAAGCCCCATTCCAAGTATGTACAGAATGAATTTTAATGGATACCCACCAATAAACACCAATAACAATATCATACTAAAAACAATTGCTGTTGTTGAAAAATTAGCAGGCAAAATAAGTATTAACACAGTTCCTACAGGCAACCATAATTGCCACAAACTCTCTTTAAATGTTATAAGCTTTTCTTTGTTTTTCGCTAAATATCTTGCCACATATACCATTAAAACAAGCCCTGCCAATGTAGATGTTTGAAACCCTATACCAACAAAAGGTATACGAATCCACCTACTTGCATTAGCTCCTCCAATTGTGGTTCCTTGAGCAAGAGTGACTACTAAGAGAAGAACTACAATGGGCAGCATCAACACTGATCCCCCACTAAAATATCTATAAGGTACTTTATGTACACCGTAAATAATAGCAAACCCAGCAATTAATAAAACGATGTGTTTTACCAAATGCCCAACTGTTGAACCATTACCGACTACATATACTAAATTAGTACTAGCACTATATACAGGCATAAATGAAAATATTGCTAAAATGGCTACAATAGCCCAAATAGCTCTATCTCCCTTAATATGTTGAAAAATGGTTTTCATTAAAATTATAATCCCCTTACTGCTTCTTTGAATTTCGTTCCTCTATCTTCATAACTTTTAAACAAGTCGAAACTTGCACATGCTGGAGACAACAATACAGTATCTCCTTTAGATGCCAATTTATAAGCAACCTTTACTGCTTCTTCTGCACCAGCTGTTTCAATCAAACTATCTACAACTCCTCCAAAAGTTTCAATAATCTTTTGATTATCTAAACCTAAACAAACAATTGCTTTTACTTTTTCTCGAACTAATGGTAATAAATCGGTATAATCATTCCCTTTATCAACCCCTCCAACAATCCAAACCGTAGGAACATCCATGCATTCTAAGGCATAATATGCTGCATTTACATTGGTTGCTTTACTATCATTTACAAACTGAATTCCATTTACTTTTTGCACATTTTCTAAACGATGCTCAACACCTTCAAAATCTGACAAACTTTCTGCAATAGTTTGCTTTCTTACCTGCATTAGTTTAGCAGCCATTGAAGTAGCCATGGCATTTTTAACATTGTGCTTTCCTTGTAATTTTAATTCAGATGCATTCATTAAAATTTCCTCTGTCTTTATTTTCATAATTATATTTTCTCCTCTCAAAAACACCCCTTGTTCAAGTTCCTTTTCAATTGAAAAAGGCATTAATTGAGCTTTTATTTTAGTACTAATTATCCAATTAGTAATCACTTCATCATCTCCATCATAAATCAAAAAATCATTTTCAGTTTGATTCTCTGTTATTCTAAATTTTGATTTTATGTAATTCTCAAATTTGTATTCATATCGATCTAAATGATCGGGTGTAATATTTGTTAATATTGCTATGTGCGGTTTAAATTTCTCAATCCCATCTAATTGAAAACTGCTCAATTCCAACACATAATTCTCATGTGATTTGTTTGCTACCTGACCAGCAAAACTATCACCAATATTTCCACCTATCCCTACATTTAACCCTGCTTGTTTTAAAACATGCCCAACAAGCATCGTTGTAGTAGTTTTTCCATTTGAACCAGTTATTCCAATGATTGTTGCATTTGTATATTCTGAAGCAAATTCTATTTCAGAAATCACCTTAACACTTTTATCTTGGAGCTTTTGAATTAAGCTCACCTTGTCTGGAATCCCAGGACTTTTCATAACCACATCAGCATTCAAAATTTTAGTTTCTGTATGCTGCTCCTCTTCAAACTCTATTTCCTCTTTTAAAAGAACTTTTTTGTACTTCTCTGCTATTTTACCTTTATCAGAAAGGAAAACTTCAAAACCTTTTTGCTTCCCCAAAATAGCAGTTCCAACACCACTTTCTCCTCCTCCTAAAACAACCAGTTTCTTCATATTATCTTAACTTCAAGGTTACGATAGCTAACACCGCTAAAAGAATTCCAACAATCCAAAAGCGAGTAACTATTTTACTTTCATGATATCCTAACTTTTGATAATGATGATGTAGAGGTGACATTTTGAAAATACGTCGTCCCTCTCCATATTTCTTTTTAGTGTATTTAAAATATGACACCTGCAACATTACCGATAAGTTTTCTGCTAAAAATATTCCCGCCAAAACTGGTATAAGTAGTTCTTTTCTGATAGCAATAGCAATTACCGCTATAATTCCTCCAATGGTTAAACTCCCTGTGTCACCCATAAAGACTTGCGCAGGATAAGTATTATACCATAAGAAACCAATTAACGCACCCGCAAACGCCAAAATAAACACCGTCATTTCACCGGAGTTAGGTATATACATCACATCTAAATAATCTGCAAAAATGATATTACCTGAAACCCAAGCAAAAATCGCCAGAGCTATTACCATTATAGCAGACGATCCTGCTGCTAACCCATCGATTCCATCTGTTAAATTAGCCCCATTTGAAACTGCTGTAATAATAAATATTACTAATGGGATAAAAATTACCCAAGCATATTTCTTATAATCACCTCCTAAAAAACTCAATGCTTTTGCGTAATCAAGTTCATTGTCCTTTAAAAACGGAACTGTTGTTTTTGTTGACTTATGTTCTTCTCCAAATACTTTTTTTCTTCCATTCTCTTGAACTATTTGTTGTTCTTGTGGTAACTGTTCTTTAATGGTTACATCTTGATGGAAATACAACATTGAACCAACAATAACTCCCAAGCCAACCTGACCTAAAACCTTAAATCTTCCTTTTAACCCTGCCTTATCTTTTTTGAATACCTTTATATAATCATCAGCAAACCCAATTAACCCCATCCAAACAGTTGTTATTAGCAAAATGATGATGTAGATATTCTCTAACTTAGCTAGTAACAACACAGGAATTAGTGTACCTAAAATGATTATGACTCCTCCCATCGTTGGAGTTCCAGCTTTTTGAACCTGTCCTTCCAATCCTAAATCACGTACCGTCTCCCCTACCTGTTGTTTTCTTAAGAAATTAATTATTCTTTTCCCAAAAATAGTTGAGATTAACAACGACAAAATAAATGCTGCTGCTGAACGAAATGTAATAAATTGAAATACACTTGCTCCAGCAAGGTTGAATTCATTTTCTAAATATTGAAATATATAATACAGCATCTTATTGGTTTTTTAGTTGATTAAAGCACTCTGTTACTTCTTCAAAATCATCAAAATGCATACGCTCTCCGTTGATCTCTTGATAATTTTCATGTCCTTTTCCTGCAATCAGAATTATATCTCCTTCATCAGCTAATTTACAAGCTGTTTTTATAGCTTGTTTTCTATCTAAAATTGACAGTGTCTTTTTATAGTTTTCTGGCGCTACTCCTTCCTCCATTTCATTCAAAATAACCTGTGGATCTTCTGTTCTCGGGTTATCTGATGTGAAAATCACCTGCCCACTTAAATGACTAGCTATATGTGCCATTTTGGGCCTTTTGGTTTTATCTCTATCTCCTCCGCATCCAACTACAGTAATTACACTTTCATTTCCTGTTCGAATGTCATTTATTGTTTCCAAAACATTTTTTAATGCATCTGGAGTGTGCGCGTAATCAACTATTGCCGTAACACTATTATCAGAAACGGTATACTGAAAACGACCACTTACACTCTCTAACTCACTCACTAATCTTAAGACTTCCAACTTTTCTAACCCTAGCAATTCAGCAGTTCCGAAAATTGCCAACAAATTATACGCATTGAATTGCCCTATAAGCTTAGTCCAAACTTCTACATTATTAACAGTAAGTAAAGTTCCTGAAAAACGTTTTTCAAGTACCTTCGCTTTAAAATCTGCAATTGTTTTTAGCGCATATGTAAGTTTTTTTGCTTTGGTATTTTGAAGCATGATCATCCCATTCTTATCATCAAGATTCGTCAAAGCAAATGCCGATTTCGGCAAAGCATCGAAAAACGATTTTTTAACATCTCTATACTCTGCAAATGAGCTATGATAATCTAAATGATCATGTGATAAATTAGTGAATATACCTCCAGCAAACTCCAACCCTTCTGTTCTACTTTGATGAATTCCATGTGAACTCACCTCCATAAAACAATACTCACAACCTTCTTGCAACATCTCATTCAAGTACTGGTTTATTGCTACTGAATTAGGTGTAGTATGTGTCGCTTTGTATTCAATATCATCAACCATCACTTTAACTGTTGACAATAAACCTACTTTATAACCAGCCTTTTTAAACAACTGATAAAGTAACGTAGCAATCGTCGTTTTACCGTTAGTTCCAGTAACTCCTACAAGTTTTAATTTTGAGGACGGGTTTTCAAAGAAATTCGCTGCTATTATAGCTAAAGCAATATCTGAACTGTAAACTTTCACATAGGTAACTCCGTCCTTAATTGTTTCAGGAATTTCTTCACAGACAATTACACTTGCACCTAAATCTAACGCTTTACCTATAAACTTATGCCCATCTACTGTTACTCCCTTCTGAGCAACAAAAAGACTTCCTTGTTCTACTTTTCTAGAATCAAAATGAATCGTTTTGACCCCAACATCTACAGACCCAACAATTGAATCTATTTGTACTTTATATAATATGTCTTTTAAAACCTTCAATTATGATAATTTTAAATAAACCGTTGCTCCTTTTTTAACCTTAACACCATTTTCTATGGATTGTTCTGTAACTTTTCCTATACCTGAAAACTTCACTTTTAACCCCATATTTTCTAACAAAGCAATAGCATCCATGCCACTCATTCCTAAAACTCTTGGCATTATGGTTTTATACTTTCTTAAATTACTGTAATAGTTATTATAACTTTTATCAATTGACGCATATAGCTTTTCACCTGAAGTCAACTGATTATTTATTGGTGTACTTGTATATATTTTCTGTGCTATCTCCTTAAATACAGGAGCCGCTACCACATTACCATAGTATCCTTTTTCCTTCTTCGGATCGTGAATTACTACAATACAAGAATACTTTGGGTTTTTAGCTGGAAAGAAACCTGCAAAAGACCCGACATATCGTTGATTTGAATAATAACCTCCTTCATACTCTCCTTTATCATTCTTTGTTCTAGGAATATATTTTTTAGCTGTACCTGTTTTACCAGCCATCGAGAAATTAGAAGAGTAAATATTCTTAGCTGTTCCCTTTATCACAACATTCTCCATCACCTTTCTTACCTTATCTAAAGTAACCTGTGAAGCAATCTTTTCTTTTACTACCTCAGTATCAAAGCTCTTTACAATTTTATTCCCAGCTCTCAATTCTTTTACAAAAAACGGTTTTACCAACTTGCCATCGTTAGCAACAGCATTATAAAATGCCAATGTTTGCAACGGAGTTAAATGCACACCATACCCCCAAGCCATCCACTCTAAAGAAATAGGGCTCCAACTCTTACTTTTAGGATCTCTTATAAATGGTTTTCCTTCTCCTTTTATTTTAACCCCCGTTAATTGATCTAACCCAAATGATTTTATTTTATTAGTGAATTTTTCAGGGTTTTTATCATAATGCTTTCTAATTGTTTTTACAATACCAACATTCGACGACACTTCAAACACTCTTCCTAAAGATATTTTACCATGACCACCTCTTCTACTGTCTTCTACCTTTCTATTATTGATAAATATTTTACCTTTTTCACAATCAACAACCGTAGAAGTATCCACAACTTTATCCTCTAAAGCCACCATCATACTAGCCAATTTAAAAGTCGACCCAGGCTCATGACTTTCCCAAACAGCATAATTCCTCTTCTCATAATACTTACCGTCTTTGGTTCTACCCAGATTGGAAATTGCTCTTATTTCTCCTGTTTCAACCTCCATAACTACCGCACACCCATGGTCTGCCTCAAAATATTCCAACTGTTTTAATAATGCGTGATGTGTTATATCTTGAATATTCACATCTATAGTTGTAATTACATCATGCCCGTCTATAGGTTCTTTTTCATTTACATCATTAATAGGCTTCCACTGTCCTTTTGCTATTTTTTGTTTTAATCTCCATCCGTTTTCACCCTCCATATATTCAGCAAAAGCACCTTCAATTCCCGCTCCTCCTCTATGATTATCATAACCAATAGTTCTCTCAGCTATCTTACCTATAGGATGTACTCGAACTGTTTTTTGCTCAGCAATAAAACCACCTCTAAAAACTCCCAACTTAAATATTGGAAAGCTTTTCATTTTTACATAGTCATTATAACCTATGTTTCGAGCTATTAATAAATACCTATTATTACGATTTCTAGCTTCTCTTAACTTACGTTGATAATAATTTGTTGGCTTCCCAAGAAGATTAGATAACTCTTTTGACAATCCGCTAATATTTTGTTCAAATACACCAGATGCTACAGACATTACATCCATACGAATTGTAAATCTAGACATTGAAGTTGCTAATAAATTTCCATCAGCAGCATAAACGTTTCCACGATTAGCAAAAATCGTATCATTCTTTATATTCTTTTCTTCAGATAGTTTTCGGTACTTTTCCCCTTGCACATACTGAAGATTGAAAATTTTAAAAACAACAACCATAAAAGAAAGCGTCATTAAAACAACTACTACATAGAGTTTATTTAATATGCCTTTTTTTACAACCATTCCTTTTTTATTCTTTTGTATATGTTACTCTTATTTTTTGGGGTGGGGACTTTGGCGGTGTTAAACCTTTGCTCTTAACCTGCCTTCTTACTGTTGACTCTAACTTCATCCGTGTCAACTGAGTACCAGTATCAATAAATTCAGCGTTCAACTCTCTTTTCTTTTTATTCAACTCAGCTATTAACAATACTTTTTGATCAGCTCTATGAGCACTTGTAATCATAATTAACAACAACCCAACTATAAAAACAATTAAGCGCCAATTTTTAAAAGACGACTCATCTGTTAAAAACCGACCTTTTAATACATCGTAAATATTTGTTCTTAACCTTTTATTCATTTAACGTTGCTATTCTAAGCTTTGCACTTCTAGCCCTATTATTTTCCTTTATCTCTTGATCATTAGGAATAATAAGCTTCCCTATCTTCTTTAAAGGAACATCTACATTTCCAAAAAAATCTTTTTCAGGCTCACCAGAAAACAATCCTGTTCTAATAAAATGTTTCACTAAGCGATCCTCTAAAGAATGATATGATATCACACTCAACCTACCTTCAGAAGTTAATAAATCTGGAATCTGCTGCAAAAACTCTTTCAACACCTCTAGCTCTTGATTCACTTCAATCCTTAAAGCTTGAAATATCTGAGCCAAAATCTTATGCTCTTTAGCTTTCGGAAGAAACCTCTTCAACACCTCCTTTAACTGAAAACTAGTTTCTATTTTCTTATCTTTCCTAGCAGAAACTATGGTTCTCGCCAAAACTCTTGAATTCCTCAGCTCTCCATACAAATACAACACATCAGCCAACGCTTCTTCTTCATATGTATTTACAACTTCCTTCGCTGACAACACTGCTTTTTGATCCATTCTCATATCTAACTCACCATCAAACCGAATTGAAAAACCTCTTTCTGCAGCATCAAACTGATGAGAAGAAACTCCCAAATCAGCCAAAACTCCATCTACCTTCTTCACTCCATGAAACTTCAAAAACCGAGCTATATATCTAAAATTCTCCTGAATCAACACAAATCGATCATCTTCAATTGAATTCTGCCAAGCATCAGGATCTTGATCAAAAGCGAACAACCTTCCATTCTCACCCAACCTACTTAATATCTCTCGTGAATGTCCGCCACCTCCAAAAGTAACATCTACATACACTCCATCTTGCTTAATATTAAGTGCATCTACACTTTCTTTCAATAATACTGGACTATGATAATTCATCTACATCTAAATTTCCCATTACTTCTTCAGCTAAATCAGCAAAATCCAACGCAGCATCGTCAATTGCTTTTTCATACTGATCTTTATCCCAAATCTCAACGATATTCACAGAAGATGACAACACCACTTGCTTTTCTATACTAGCAAACTGACATAAATCTTTTGGTATCAACAGTCTTCCCGAACCATCTAACTCAACCATCTTAACTCCTGCCGTAAACCTTCGAATAAAATCATTGTTTTTTTTCACAAAACGATTCAGCTTCCCAATCTTTTCCATCATCACATTCCACTCTTTCATTGGATATAATTCCAAACAAGGTTGAAAAACTGCTCTCTTAATCACAAACCCTTCTTGCAACACAGGAGCCAACTGCTTTTTAAGAGCAGATGAAAACATCACCCTCCCTTTAGCATCAGCTTTACATTCATATGTTCCAATTAAGTTTAACACCAAGACATTTTATGGTTCCATTTTCAAAAATATAAATTTTTACCCACTTTTTACCACTTTTTACCACTTTGTTAATAAGTTTTAACCCTCAAGCTAAAAAACTGACTCTCTGAGCGTTCCAAATCAAAAACACCAATAAAAAATTTACAAGTGATATGTAATAAAAAAGAATTACATTTGTCGTTAAGTCAAACCAATCAAATAATGACTGAATTTTTAAAAACAGAAGGCAAATTTACATACGCAGAAGCTGGTGAAGGAAGACCCATAATTGTACTACATGGATTGATGGGTGCTTTAAGTAATTTTGACGAAACTTTTAATCATTTTTCAAAAAAGGGATACAGAGTTTTTATACCTGAATTACCTTTATACACCTTACCTCTACTTAAAACAAACGTTAAGAATTTAGCTAAATTCTTACATGATTTTATAGAACATAAAAACCTTAAAGACGTTGTTCTTTTAGGTAATTCTTTAGGAGGACATATTGCTTTATATTATTCAAAGCAATATCCAGAAGATGTAGCTTCATTAGTTCTTACAGGAAGCTCTGGATTGTACGAAAATTCAATGGGAAATAATTACCCAAGAAGAGGAGATAAAGATTTTGTTCGTAAAAAAATTGAAGAAGTTTTTTATGATCCTGCAATAGCTACAGATGAACTATTTGACCAGGTTTATGAAGTTATTAACGACAGAAATACTCTTGTAAAAACATTAGCTATTGCGAAAAGTGCTGTTAGACACAATATGGCTAAAGATTTACCTAACTTAGCTATTCCTACATGTTTAATTTGGGGTAAACAAGATACCGTTACACCTCCTGAAGTAGCAGAGGATTTTCATAAACTATTACCAGATTCAGATTTATTTTGGATTGATAAATGCGGGCATGCCGCTATGATGGAAACTCCTGATCAGTTTAACAATTTACTTGAAGATTGGTTTACCAACCGAAACATTTAATTTCTCAATATTAACATTATGAAGATTAAGTCTGCTGAATTTATAATGAGTAACAGCAATGTTATGAAGGCTCCAAAAGACAGAATTCCTGAATATGCTTTTATTGGTCGTTCTAATGTTGGAAAATCTTCATTAATAAACATGTTAATGGAGCGTAAAGACCTAGCTAAAACTTCTGGTAAACCTGGTAAAACACAATTGATAAACCATTTTAAAATTAATAATAATTGGTTTTTAGTTGACTTACCTGGTTATGGTTACGCTAAAGTTTCGAAAAAGAAACGTCAAATTTTTCAGTTTTTTATTGAAAACTACTTTAAAGAAAGAGAACAATTAGTATGTACTTTTGTTTTAATTGATTCTCGTCATGATCCTCAAAAAATAGATTTAGAATTCATGCAGTTCTTAGGTGAAAACCAAATTCCTTTTTGTATTGTTTTCACAAAGGCTGATAAATTAGGGAGTTCTAAACTTAACAAACAAATCACCTCTTATAAGAAGAAGTTGTTAAATTATTGGGAAGAACTTCCTATGAACTTTGTTACCTCATCAACTACAGGAATGGGACGTGATGAGTTTTTAAATTTTATTGATCAAGTAAACGAAGATGTTGCTGAGAATTTTAAATAATTTTTAATGCACTCTACCAAAAGTAACCTTCAAGTTTTACACGAAGACAATCATATTATTGTTGTCAATAAGCGTGCTGGCGATATTGTTCAAGGAGATAAAACAGGTGACAAACCTCTTTTAGATGTTACTAAAGAATATATCAAAGAAAAATACAACAAACCTGGAAATGTATTTCTAGGGACAGTTCACAGGTTAGACAGACCAACTTCGGGCGTTGTTATTTATGCGAGAACCTCAAAAGCTTTGGAGCGTTTAAACAAAATGCTTCGTGAAAAAGCCGTACAAAAAACATATTGGGCAGTAGTTAAAAATCAACCTAAGAAAAGTACAGACACCTTAATCAACTTCTTAAAGAAAAACCCAAAAAACAACAAATCTACAGCTTACAATAAAGAAGTTGATGGAAGTAAAAAAGCAGTCCTTCATTATCAAGTTTTAAAAAAGCTAGATAACTACTCTTTGCTAGAAATTGATTTAGAAACAGGGCGTCATCATCAAATTAGAGTGCAACTTTCTAATATCGGATCAACTATTAAAGGTGATTTAAAATATGGAGCCAAAAGAAGCAATAAAGATGGAAGTATTCACTTACATGCTAGAAAAATAGAATTTACACACCCTGTTAGTAAAGAGTTACTAAAAATAACAGCTCCAACACCTAAAGACCCTATTTGGGATGCTTGCTTGTAATTTGTATCTTTAAGCAAATTTCAAGTAAATGAAAGCCTTAAAATATCTCTCCATTTTAATCCTTCCTATAACGGTATATATATCATTCACCTCATCTGGCTGGTTAACCATTTTACCCATTATTACGTTTTTTGGATTTGTTCCATTGCTCGAATTGTTTTTCAATCCGGACAAAGACAATTTTGATAAAGACCAAGAAGAAATTGAAAAAGCGAACAAACTATATACCTATATTCTATATTTAACATTACCAGTACAACTCTTTTTTTTAGGATGGTTTTTAATCATGTTTCAAAATGTCGAGTTAACTACCTTAGAATATCTAGGACGTATATCCGCAATGGGTTTAATGTGTGGTGTCATTGGAATTAATGTAGGACATGAATTAGGACATAGAAACAATAGGTTTGATGAATTATTGGGAGAAATTTTATTACTTACTTCATTAAACACACACTTCCTACCTTACCACAATGCTGGACACCATTTCAATGTAGCTACTCCTAAAGATGCAGCAACCGCTAGAAAAAATGAAGTTTTATATTTGTTTTGGATTCGCTCCCATTTTCAAAGCTATTACCAAGCTTGGGAAGCTGAAAATAACCGTTTAAAAAATTCTGATAGAACTTGGTTTCATATTCAAAATAGAATGTTAGTTTACACCTTTTGTAATCTTATCCTTTTAGGTGGAATTTTCTTTTTATTCGGAATACAGGCGTTGATTGCATTTGTAGCTGCCTCTATTTTTGGAATATTACTATTAGAAACAGTCAATTACATAGAACATTACGGATTACTACGTAAAAAAAATAAACATGGAAGATACGAACGTGTAAAGAGAACCCACTCTTGGAACTCTGATCATGTGGTAGGTAAAATTATGTTGTTTAATCTATCTCGTCATTCCGACCATCACTATAATGGAAGCAAACACTACCAATTATTAAAATCACTACCTGAAAGCCCACAAATGCCAACAGGGTATCCAGGTATGATGCTCGTAGCACTTTTTCCACCAATATGGTTTAAATTAATGAACAAAAAACTTCAAGATTTATAATGAATATCCCTGAACTAATTGCAAGTCAAAGACAATTTTTCTCTTCTCAACAAACAAAAGATGTTTCCTTTAGAAAAAACACTTTGAAAAAACTCTTAAAAGAGCTTATTAAAAGAGAAGAAGCGATTGTAAAAGCATTACATAACGATTTTAAGAAATCGGAATATGAAGCAGTTATGACAGAAACGTCCATTGTAATTGCTGAACTAAAAATGGCTATTAAAAATATTCATGCATGGAGTAAACCAAAGCGTGTTTTGCCATCTATGTTAAATTTTCCATCTGCAGCGAAAATCTACAAAGAACCTTATGGAACTGTACTAATTATTGCTCCATGGAACTACCCTTATCAATTGGCTTTTGCTCCAATAATAGGAGCAATTGCGGCTGGAAATACGGTAGTTTTAAAACCTTCAGAATTAACACCAAACACCAGCGCTATTACCAAAGAAATTATTGAAACTGTATTTGACCAACAGCATGTTTCAGTAGTAGAAGGTGGTGTACCAGTTGCTCAGGAGTTATTAGCACAACGATGGGATTATATTTTCTTTACGGGAAGTGTTCCGGTTGGAAAAATTGTTGCCAAAGCTGCAGCAGAACATCTCACTCCTGTCACTTTAGAATTGGGAGGAAAAAGCCCATGTATTGTTGATGAAACAGCCAATATTAAACTAGCAGCTAAACGACTAGTTTGGGGAAAATTTATAAATGGTGGACAAACTTGCATTGCACCTGATTATTTATTGATTCATTCCTCTGTTAAAGAAAAATTTGTTTCACATTTTAAAGAAGAAATTGTTAATGCTTACGGGGAAAACCCAAAAACTTCAGAAGATTTTCCAAGAATTGTAAACACTAGAAATTTTGATCGCTTGGCACTTATGCTTGAAAATGAAAACTGTGTTATCGGTGGACAAACGGATAGAGATGATTGTTATATTTCACCTACTCTTATTGATGAGCCTAGTTTAGACAGCGAGGTAATGAAAGGAGAAATTTTCGGACCTATATTTCCAATGATTTCCTATGAAACTGAGCAAGACATCGAAAACATTACTTCAAGATACGATAAACCACTTGCTTTATATGTATTCACCAATAAAAGCTCTTTTGCAAAAAAAATAATTAAACGTTATTCTTTTGGCGGAGGAACTATCAATGATACTACCGTTCATTTTGCAAACCATAGATTACCTTTTGGAGGCGTTGGTGAAAGTGGAATTGGAGGTTATCATGGTAAACAAACCTTTGATGCTTTTTCTCATAAAAAAGGTGTAGTTACCCGAGGAACCTGGTTAGATATTCCAACGCGTTATGCTCCTTATAAAGGAAAACTAAAACAATTGAAAACATTAATGAAGTTAGGGTAATTCCTTTCTCTTTTAAAGATCTTAGAACCCAACCGAAATGAACGAAAAAACTGTATCAGAAGCTATCAATTATCGTCGTTCAGTAAGAGTTTATGACTCTGAAAAACCTATTGATAGTGCTATTGTTAAAAAATGTTTAGAACAAGCAAGTTTAGCTCCAACTAGTAGCAACATGCAACTGTGGGAATTTTATCATATTACAAACAAAGAGACGATTAAAAAAATTGCTCCAATGTGTTTTAATCAGAATGCAGCTAGAACAGCACAACAATTGGTCGTTTTTGTAGTTCGAAAAGACTTATGGCGTAAACGGGCTAAAGCTAATTTGGCCTTTATGGATAAGGTGTTTGGTAAAAACAACCCAAAATCTGAATGGAGTAGTAGAGAAAAAGTAGCTCGTAACTATTACGGGAAAGTGATTCCGTTTGCTTACTTCGATTTCTTTGGAATTGTAGGATGGTTAAAATATCTAATGATTTTAATTACTGGGTTGTTCAGGCCTATTTATAGAGAAGTTCGTAATAGTGATATGCGTATTGTTGCGCATAAAACTTGTGGATTAGCTGCTCAAACATTCATGTTATCTATGGCCGCTGAAGGATATGATACTTGTCCAATGGAAGGTTCTGATACCTGGAGAGTAAAACGTTTACTAGGATTGCCTTTTGGAGCTGAAGTAAATATGATTGTTTCGTGTGGTATTAGAAAACCAGAAGGTGTATATGGAGATCGTTTTAGGATTCCTTTTGAAGATATTTACAAAGAAATATAATATTTTTGCGCACAAAAAATTTATAAGCTATGAAAAACATACTTACTTTATTATTATTCATTATTGTCAAAACTTCTTTTTCTCAAGAAAATTTCGAAGGCATTCTTAAGTTTAAAATTTCAATAACAGACAATAATGGAGAAATGTCTGAAGAAGAATCTAAACAGTATATAGGTAATATACAAACCTTTTATTTAAAAGGCAAAAAGTATAAATCTGAAATGAACGGACTCCTCAACATAGTCAGTTATCACGAAGGAAAAGATACTATTTTCACTAAAATGAACGGAGTTAATGCTTTAATGTTTATGAAAACAAACGAAGAAGAAGAAGTGGTAATCTCCCATAAGTTAAAAAAGACCGATAAAACTATTTTAGGATATAAATGTGAACTATTAGAAGTCAAAACTAACCTTGGTTTTCATCAATATTATTTCAATCGGAACTTAAAAGTAGCCCCTAAAAACTACGAGAACCATAAAATGGGATTATGGAATTTTTTTACTAAAATTACAGATGGAGCGCTTTCAATTATTTCTATTTCCGAAACATCCAAAGGAAAAACCTATTTAGAATTGATTAATATTGAAAGAAAAAAATTAGATGATAATATCTTCAAAAAACCAGATAATTTACCAATCATAAAAACACCAGATAATTAACTAGTTTTCTAAAAAAAAATGAAGCAATTAAATTTAATTGCTTCATTTTTTTTTCAAACAGAATATATTTACCTAAGAACTACTTCTTTGGAAGGAATTCTAACCTATTTTCAGATTGCTCAATTTCTTTTTGATTCAATTTCATTTTTACAAATTCTCCTTTTACATATTTTTCTGCTTGGTCTTTATAATATGAGCTAAATACATTTCCAGATTGTCCTGTTGGAAGAATGGCAATGCTATTTTCTACATCTGAAAAATCAACAATTCTACGTGTAGACGGACCAGAATGTATTTTGTAATATCCAGTACTATCAATTTTATAAATCTGATTATTGATTACCTGATCACCTCCAACGGTTTCAAAAGGTCCAACATTAAAAAACTTCCGTAACAATCCACCTGCTTTACCTATGGCATGCTCATATTCAACAGTTGTTACTCTTTTCCAATACCAATTATCAACATTTTCTCCTAATTGTTTTTGTAAAAATCGAATTGCTTCTTGAAAAGATTTGGTTACAATATCTCTTTTGGTTTCTTTATTATCAGTAGTAACATCATCCCACCAAATAGATGTTTCTTTTTTTACTTGACTGGCTACTACTTTTTCTTCAAAAGGGGTATTTACAAACTGATTAAAGGCTTCTCCCATTTCATCTTTAAATGTATTTTTCACAAATTCATACCATAAACGTGTATATATTACTGGAGCAATCTCTTCTTTTCCATAATACCCTTCCCAGTTTCTAAGGATATGCATTGCTTTTTTCTCACTAGCGGTTAGTTGGCTCTTGTCTATACTTTTTAACAAGTTCCTACTAATCTCAGGAACAATTGGTGAAGTCACATCATAAATCATTTCAGACATTTCTTCTTTTGTAAAATTACTTTTAGTATCTAATAAATTTTCAATTCTTCTTGCCCTATCTTCCGGCAAATAATACCCTGGATACAACATCCCTACAATAGAATCAGGTTGATTATTTGCTGAATACACATAATTCCATGATGGATTAATTGCTTGGGGGTTATCTTCAAAAGACAAGTATTCCTGAATCTCATCCTCACCTGAAGCACCATCTAATATGATTTTAGTATTTAAACTATCACGATATTTATACAATTTCGCTGACGCAAACCATGCTATGTTATCTTGCGCATCACCATACATTATATTTAATCCTGGAGCATGTATTTTGGAAGCCGCTTGTTTAAACTCTTCCAATGAATTGGCATGAGACATTTCATAAGAAACATCTAATAATTTATTTTCTAACTTTGTATAAATCCATTGCATCGCTATTGGACGCTCGTCATCTATAAACTCAATTAAACCATTCATAATTGGTCCATGCTTGCTCACTTTTACTTGGTATACTGTATCCTTTTCTCCTTTAACTTTAATCTGTTTATCTAGGAGTTGATATTTTTCAAATCCTGTCGAAGTTTTATATTCTAAAGGGTTATTTGGATTATTTTCTTCATAATAAAAATCAATGTCATCATTCTCAAACATTGTCATACCGTAAGCATAACCTCTGTTATGCCCTAATAATGGAAATGGTGTAAGCGCAAGGTTAAATCCGTACATCTCATAATTTGGCGTTTTTATATGACTTTGATACCAAACAGAAGGCTGAGAGAACCCTATATGTGGGTCGTTTGCAAAAATCACTTTTCCTTCTTTTGTTTTCTCCGGAGCTAAAACCCATGAATTACTTCCTATAAAAGGAGATACTGGAAGCTTTTCCATAACCAAATTAATTGCTTTGGTAAAATCTGCTTTTAACTTAGACGGTTTTGAGTTTTTAATTAATGTTAAATTTTCTGAAGTCGCTCCATTTAATTCATTAAAGTAAGCTTCTCCCAATTTCTCTTTAATTTCTGTTAACATAGGGTCTGTTTTATGAGCAATAGCAAAACTAAAAGCCATATACCCAAAAACATTGTATACATCTTCTATCGTATACTTTTCCTTTTGTACTCCCACCAAGTAAAACTCTAAAGGAGTAGTTCCTTCTTGTATAAATTGATTAATCCCATTTAGATAAGCTTCAGTCAACTGATAAGCTTGAGAATTTTTGTCTAAATTTCGAATAGTTCTAGCTGCAGCTTCTTCAATTCCTAATCCGGAGAAAAACTGATCCACACGCACCAAATCCTTTCCAAAAACTTCTGCTAAACGTCCAGCCGATATACGTCGTATCAATTCCATTTGCCAAAGTCGATCTTGAGCATGCACATAACCTAACGCCGTATAGGCATCTTTTTGATTTTTGGCATTGATATGTGGAACTCCAATTTCATCAAAATGTACAGTTACTTTTTCAGACAAGTTCGCAAGCTCGAGTTTTCCATTATAAGTAGGTTGCATTACTTTTGAAATAATCCATCCAGCTACAGCTAACAAAATTAATACACCCAAAAGTATTTTGATAAGCTTTTTTAATATTCGCATCTGTTCGTTTTTCTTCAAATATAACGGAATTATGTCGTATTTTTGAACTGCTAAATTTTAGACCATGAGAAAAATTCAAATGGTTGACTTACAAAGTCAATACCAACATATAAAAGAAACAGTTGATAACTCAATTCAAGAAGTATTAAACTCTTCTGCATATATAAACGGACCTTATGTTAAAGAGTTCCAAGCTGATTTAGAAAATTACCTTGGAGTAAAACATGTAATTCCTTGTGCTAACGGAACTGATGCTTTGCAAATTGCAATGATGGGCCTTGGTTTGCAACCAGGAGATGAAGTTATTACTGTAGATTTCACTTTTGCAGCAACCGTTGAGGTTATTGGTTTATTAAACTTAACACCTGTATTAGTTGATGTTGAGCCAGATACGTTTAACATGGATATTGAAGCTTTAAAAAAGGCGATTACACCAAGAACAAAAGCAATTGTTCCTGTTCATTTATTTGGACAATGTGCCAACATGGAAGCTGTTTTAGAAGTAGCCAAAGAGCATAATTTATTTGTAATTGAAGATAATGCACAAGCTATTGGTGCTGACTATACCTTCTCTGATGGAACCAAAAAGAAAGCAGGAACTATGGGAAATGTTGGAACCACTTCTTTTTTCCCTTCTAAAAACTTAGGTTGCTATGGTGATGGTGGAGCAATTTTCACCAATGATGATGAATTAGCTCATACCTTAAGAGGAATGGTAAATCACGGAATGTATAAGCGTTATTATCATGATGTAGTAGGTGTAAATTCTCGTTTAGATTCTATTCAGGCCGCTGTGTTAAAAGCAAAATTGCCTTTATTAGATTCATATTGTGAGGCTCGTAGAAAAGCTGCCATGTATTACACTGAAGCTTTTTCTACCAACCCTTACATCGTAACTCCAGCAATAAGTGTTTTTACCACACATGTTTTTCATCAATACACTCTAAAAATCACCAACGGTAAGCGTGATGAATTACACAAACATTTATTAGATAATAATATTCCTAATGCAATATATTATCCTGTTCCTCTTCATAAACAAAAAGCGTATCAAGATGAGCGATATAATGAAGCTGATTTTGAAATTACCAATCAATTAATTGATGAAGTTATTTCATTACCAATGCATACAGAGTTAGACGAGGAGCAATTAACATTTATTACCAGCACTATAAATAACTTTATAAAATAAAAACGAGCTCAGTTTTTACTGAGCTCAGCTATATAAAATGAAAAGAATATTAGTTACCGGAGGTTTAGGTTTTATTGGTTCTCACACTGTTGTTGAGTTACAAAAAGAAGGATTTAATGTTATAATTATTGATGATTTATCTAATTCAAGAATTGAAGTTTTAGAAAAAATCACTGAAATAACAGGAGTTAAACCTGATTTTCACCAATTAGATTTGCGTAATAAACAAGACGTTCATACCTTCTTTAATGAGAATGTTATTGATGGAATTATTCACTTTGCTGCATTTAAAGCTGTAGGAGAGAGTGTAGAAAATCCGTTAGATTATTACGAAAACAACATTGGTAGCCTTGTGTATTTACTACAGGAAATTCGAAATAGAAAACTTGACAATTTTATTTTTAGTTCTTCTTGTACTGTATATGGACAAGCTGATGAATTACCAATTACTGAAAATGCACCGACTAAACCTGCAGAATCTCCATATGGTAATACAAAACAAATTGGTGAAGAAATTATAAAAGAAGCTTGTAGCGCTCACAATATAAACGCTATTGCTTTACGCTATTTTAATCCAATTGGAGCACATGACTCTGTAAAAATCGGAGAACTTCCATTAGGTGTTCCTCAAAACTTAATTCCTTTTGTAACACAAACTGCAGCAGGTATTCGTGAACAACTTTCTGTTTTTGGAGATGATTACCCTACTCCAGATGGTACTGCCATAAGAGATTATATTCATGTAGTTGACTTAGCTAAAGCACATATTGCGGCCTTGCAACGTTTACTTGACAAAAAAAACAAGAACAACTTTGAGTTTTTTAATGTTGGTACTGGAAAAGGAAGCTCTGTTTTAGACATTATTAACTCTTTTGAAAAGGTTACAAATCAAAAACTAAACTATAAAGTTGTTGGTAGAAGAGCTGGAGACATTACTTCTGCCTATGCAGACACTACAATAGCCAATAAAGAACTGAACTGGAAAACAGAAAAAAGCTTAGATGAAGCCTTACTTTCCGCTTGGAAATGGCAAGAGTCTCAATAAGCTGAAAATGAATATTTAACATTTATTTAGCATTTCTAAAATTTACAGTTTTAGTAATTTCATGGTTTGATAAATACATTATAACCATGATTAAAAATATACTATTATCAGCTGTACTACTTGCATTTGTATCCTGTAGTAAATCGATAGAAAAACCTCAAAAAAAAGGTTTAAAAATTGATTATGAAAAAATAACACTAGACAATGGTTTAGATGTTGTTTTTCATGTTGATAAATCTGACCCTGTTGTTGCTGTTGAACTTATGGTTCACGTTGGTTCAGCAAGAGAAATAGAAGGACGTACGGGTTTTGCGCATTTATTTGAACACTTGTTATTTTTAGAATCAGAAAACCTTGGAAAAGGAGGGCTAGATAAAATGAGTGCTAGAATTGGAGGATCGGGAGCCAATGGTTCTACCTCTCGAGATCGTACAAACTACCTACAAACAGTTCCAAATGACGCCTTAGAAAAAATGATTTGGGCTGAAGCCGATAAATTAGGGTGGTTTATCAATACAGTTACTGACCCTGTTTTAGCTAAAGAAAAACAGGTTGTAAAGAATGAAAAAAGACAAAGAGTTGACAACAGTCCTTATGGACATAGACAATATGTAATTGGAAAGCATTTATACCCAAAAGATCATCCTTATAATTGGCAAGTAATTGGTTCATTGGAAGACTTACAAAACGCTACTTTAGATGATGTTAAAAACTTTTTTAAAAAGTGGTACGTTCCAAACAACTCTACCTTAGTATTATCGGGAGACTTTGATATTGATCAAGCAAAAAAATGGGTACACAAATATTTTGACGAAATTCCAAAAGGACAAGAAGTTGCAAAAGTTGAAAAACGTCCTGGAGTAGTTAAAGAAACAGAATTTTTATATTATGAAGATAATTTTGCTCGCTTACCAGAGCTAACATTAACTTGGCCTACCGTTGAACAATATCATAAAGATTCCTATGCCCTTGATATTTTAACTGAATATCTTTCTACCGGCAAAAAGGCTCCTTTAAACAAAGTACTTGTCGATAATTTAAAGTTAACATCAGGAACTTCTATGTTTAATTTCAGTTCTGAAATAGCTGGACAAGTTCAATTAATTGTTAGAGCTTTTAGTAACACTAAATTAGATGAAGTTAAAAAAGGAATTGATGTAGCTTTTGCTGATTTTGAAAAAAACGGTATTCCTCAAAAAGACTTAGATCGTATTAAAGCTGGCTTAGAAACAGATTTTTATCGCGGACTTTCTAGTGTATTAGGAAAAGGAACTCGTTTAGCTTCTTATAATACATATACTGGTAATCCTGGATTTGTTACCGAAGACATTAATAACACCTTAGCAGTAACTACAGCTGATGTTATGAATGTGTATAACAAATACATA
Organism: Tenacibaculum sp. 190130A14a; assembly: GCF_964048965.1. NCBI lineage: Bacteria > Pseudomonadati > Bacteroidota > Flavobacteriia > Flavobacteriales > Flavobacteriaceae > Tenacibaculum > Tenacibaculum polynesiense. The sequence goes on from NZ_OZ040189.1 coordinate 3,572,474, forward strand.
AAAGGGAAAAATTTTATTGCTACGAGTTTTGTCCCTAGAAATGAAAAACAACTTGCTTTAGAAAACTCAGTTGAAGCAGAAGTTAAAGAGGAAAAAATAGTCATTGGAGCAGAAGAATCTTTTGACACTTCAGTTACTGCGACATATGAAAAAACGCCTTCAAGTTTTGATCGTTCAATAGAACCACCATACGGTCCTACCCCTTTAGTAAAAGTTCCTGAAGTTTGGGAAAACAATTTAGAAAATGGGTTAAAAATATATGGTATTGAAAACGACGAAGTTCCGTTAGTTCAATTCAATATAGTTATTGATGGTGGACAATTATTAGAAAGCATGGACAAGTTAGGAGTTGCTAACTTAACAGCAGATCTAATGGAAAAAGGAACTAAAAACAAAACTGTTGGTCAATTAGAAGATGAAATAGCGCAATTAGGAGCAAGTATAAACATTTTTGCTGGTAAAGAGAACATTCGTATTAGTGGAACTACTTTAGCTAAAAACTACGACGCTACGCTAGCCTTGGCAAAAGAAATGTTGCTAGAACCTAGGTGGGATACTACAGAATTTGAATTACTGAAGAAAAGAGCCATTACAAACATACGCTCTCAAGAAGCTAGTCCAAGATCAGTTGCCAATAATGCATACAACGAATTGATTTTCGGAAAAGATAATATCAGATCTAAAAACATTCTCGGAACTATTGCTTCTATCAATGCCATCACAATTGACGATTTGAAAAACTACTACGAAAAAAACATTTCACCTTCTGTAACTAAGATGCATGTAGTTGGAGATATTAGTAAAGAAAAAGTAATCAACTCTCTAAACGATTTAACTTCCAAATGGAAAGCTAAAGAAGTTGTTATTCCTGTATATAAAACTCCAGAGGTTCCTGAAAAAGCAACCGTATATTTTTACGATATTCCTAATGCTAAACAATCGCAATTACGATTCGGAGCTCCAGCTTTAGCATTTAACGACCCTGATTATTATCCAGCTACTGTTATGAACTACATTTTAGGTGGTGGTGGTTTTGCTTCTCAGTTAACTCAACAATTAAGAGAAGGAAAAGGATATACCTATGGTATTAGATCTAGTTTTTCTGGTTCTAAAGAAAAAGGAGCTTTTACCATTTCTAGTGGAGTTAGAAGTAATGTAACTTTGGAAGCTTCACAATTGGTAAAGCAAATTTTAGATAATTATGGAAAGAATTACTCTGAAAAAGATTTGGCTACAACAAAAGGATTCTTAATTAAAAGTAATACAAGAGCTTTTGAAACCATGGGAGCTAAATTAAGAATGTTAGAAAACATAAGTACTTACGGATTAGATTCAGATTACGTGAAAAGTCGTGAACAAATTGTAAAAGACATGACCATCACGAGAATCAAAGAATTAACGGAGAAGTATGTGAATCCAAACAAAATGATTTGGTTAGTAGTTGGAGATGCAGAAACCCAACTAAAAAGAATGAAAGATTTAGGTTTTGGAGAACCTGTCATTCTTAACAAACTTCAAGAAAAACTAAAACAATAACAGACAACAAAAAAATGCTCGCCAAAAGCGAGCATTTTTTTTGATATTATTCTAAACAAATTATAAAGCAGCTCCACTAGCTGAAACGCTTCTATCAATTTTTCTCATTAAACCTTGTAATACTTTACCTGGCCCTACTTCAACAAATTCAGTTCCACCATCAGCAATCATAGCTTGTACACATTGCGTCCATTTTACTGGAGCTGTTAATTGTGCTATCAAGTTTTCTTTAATTTCGGTAGGATTTGTTACTGCCTTAGCTGCTACATTTTGATACACTGGACAAGTTGGTTCATTAAATGTAGTTTCTTCAATTGCTTTTGCCAATTCTTCACGAGCTGGTTCCATCATTGGTGAATGAAATGCTCCTCCAACTGGTAATAACAATGCTCTTCTAGCTCCTTTCTCGGTTAAAACTTCACATGCTTTTTCTACAGCCTCAATCTCTCCTGAAATTACTAATTGACCAGGACAGTTATAATTTGCCGCAACAACTACACCATCGATTGATTCACATACCTCTTCAACAATCGCATCTTCTAAACCTAAAACTGCCGCCATTGTAGAAGGTTGCATTTCACAAGCTTTTTGCATTGCCATAGCACGCTTAGAAACCAAAGTTAACCCATCTTCAAAAGATAAAACTCCATTTGCTACTAATGCTGACAACTCTCCTAATGAGTGGCCTGCAACCATTTCTGGCTTAAAATCATCTCCTAATACTTTTGCTAAAATTACGGAGTGTAAGAAAATAGCTGGTTGTGTTACTTTTGTTTGTTTTAACTCTTCTGCAGTTCCTTCAAACATTACATCTGTAATGCTAAAACCTAATATATCGTTTGCTTTTTCAAATAGTTCTTGAGCTAATGGAGAATTTTCATATAAATCTAATCCCATTCCTGTAAACTGTGCCCCTTGACCTGGAAAAATATATGCTTTCATTTTTTTGTTGTTTGTTTAACGCTGCAAACATACAATTTTTAAAATTACTATCTTCGTTTTATGACGTCACAACAGAAATCGCAGGCACAACTGATTTACCTAATTTTAGCAGCACTTTTCATTGCTTCTTTAGTTACTTCCAATCTTATTTTTCAGAAGTTTTTTTACTGGTATCCTTTTAATATAGAAGTACTAAATGTGAAGCTATTTGAAATTTCAGTAGGTTTACTACCTTATCCTATCACTTTTTTAATTACAGATGTATTATCTGAAATTTATGGTAGAAAAAAGGCCAATCAAGTAGTTATTGCGGGAATTTTCGCGTCACTATTTTCATTAGGAATTATTTATGTTGGAAAATATGCACCAGCAACTGAATGGTCTCCTGTTAACGACAATACTTTTAACCTTGTATTTGGAGCAACTCCCTTAGCTGTTTTAGCTTCAATGATGGCTTATTTATTCGCTCAGTTTATAGATATTAGAATTTATCATTTCTGGAAAAACTTTACAAAAGGAAAACATTTATGGCTTCGTAATAACTTTTCTACTTTTGCTTCACAGTTTATAGATACATTAACCGTATTGTTACTATTGTGCTCCTTTGAAATTATTTCTTGGGATAAATTTGGAGGTCTTTTAATAAGTGGTGTAATCTTTAAAATTTTTATTGCTGCTATTGATACGCCAGTACTATATGTTTTAGTTTATGCCTTTAGAAGAAAATTCAATTTAAAAGCAGGTGAAGAAATTCATAATTTTGATTCTTAAAAAAAATGTTAGGTAGATTTTTTTACAATTTTTACAAAGATACTTTGTCTATCCCAGATGAAATAGCCATCTATTTAAATGTGTTTAGCAACTTCATTTTTATAGCGGTTTTAGGGTTTATTATATTTAAAACCTTACGACATTTTGGAAGCCGATTAATTCATAAAATAGCGAGTAAAACCAAAACTCAATTTGATGATATTCTTATAAAAAACTTAGTTTTTCTCAATATTTCTAGAATCATTGTACTCGTTTTAATTTATACTTTCTTACATGATATTTTAATAGATTTTCCGTGGATATATAAATATGCTAAGATTCTTTGTTCTCTTTTAATTGTATTCATGAGCATTTGGTTTATTAGAAGTATACTACTTAGCATCAAAGATTTTTTAAGAACTTTTACATCATTTAAAGACAAACCTTTAGAAAGCTATACCCAAATTTTTATGGTATTGCTTTGGATGATTGGGTTACTTATTTCTTTCTCAATTATTACCGATAAATCATTAGTTAGATTTTTTACCGCTCTTGGAGCTTTTTCTGCTGTACTATTGTTAATCTTTAAAGACACCATTTTAGGTTTTGTTGCGAGTATTCAAATTTCTGTAAATGATACTGTTCGCTTAAATGATTGGATAACGATGTCTAAGTACGGTGCTGATGGAAACGTTACTGAAATAAATTTAACTTCGGTAATAGTAAAAAACTTTGATAATACTGTAACCAGTATCCCTACCTATTCTCTAATTTCAGATTCCTTTAAAAACTGGAGAGCCATGAGCGCTTCTGGAGGTAGGAGAATGAAACGTGCTATTTTTATAAAAATTAATAGTATCCATTTTTTGAATGATGAAGAAATCAACAATCTAAAAAAGATCTCGCTTATTACTGAATACATCATAGAAAGAGATATTGAAATTGATAAATACAACCAAGCTAACAACATAGATAAAACACTATTAATTAATGGTCGTAACCTAACCAATTTTGGTGTTTTTAGAATTTATATTGACGAGTATTTAAAAACTCACCCAAAAATTAATAAAGAGCTCTTATTTATGACGCGTCAATTAGAGCCCACTATTCATGGCATCCCTTTGGAGGTATACGCTTTTAGCAGTGAAAAAGAATGGAGTATATATGAAAGAATTATGGCAGATATTTTTGATCATATCTTAGCAAGTGTTCCTTTCTTTAACTTAGAAGTTTTTGAAGCTCCTTCTGGTAAGGATTTTTTAACCCTTAAAAAGAACCATATTGAATAAAAATGCGACATCATTATGGCAAATTGCCATTCAGAAATTTAAACAAAGTAAAACTGGTTTAGCTAGTTTTTGGTTCATAATTTTCTGTGGATTCATTGCTGTTTTTTGTTATGTATTAGCTCCAGACAATAGTAATTCTGCCAATCAAATGCATTTAGAAATTCATTCTAAAGCACCCGGTTTTTCTGTTCAAATGTTATCTATTCCCAATGAAAATCCTATTCAACAATCTTGGTTTTCAATTTTTATAAACGGTAAACAAAATACAACTACCGAAATACCTATCAAGTCGTTCAATACTAAAAATAACACCTTAGAAATCATAAAATATTCAGATGGCTTACCTAAAGAGTTTCCAATTGCTTATGCTGAACATATTGAATTAAAAACTTTTTGGTTTGGAACCGATAAATACGGACGGGATTTACTCAGTCGTTTATTAATAGGTGCCAGAATTTCATTTTTCATAGGCTTTATTGCCGTTTTTATTTCACTAATCATTGGAATTCCTATCGGAGCTATTGCAGGTTATTTTGAAGGTAAAATTGACAATGTAATCATGTGGTTCATAAACATTACTTGGTCAATACCAACTTTGTTACTTGTTATTGCTATTACCTTAGCCTTAGGCAAAGGATTTTGGCAAGTTTTTATCGCTGTAGGACTTACTATGTGGGTTGAAGTAGCTCGTGTTGTTCGTGGGCAAGTAATTACCACCAAACAACAACAATATGTTGAGGCAGCCAAAGCTTTAGGGTTTTCCGATTTTAGAATTATTTTCAAACATATACTCCCAAATATTTGGGCTCCTATCATTGTAATTTCAGCCGCTAATTTTGCTGCGGCAATTTTAATTGAAAGTGGTCTAAGCTTTCTAGGTATCGGAGCACAACCACCAACACCCTCTTGGGGAGCTATGATTAAAAACCACTATAACTATATCATTTTAGGCAAACCCTTTTTAGCACTAATCCCTGGATTGGCCATTATGAGTTTGGTTATGGCTTTTATGCTATTAGGTAATACTCTAAGAGATACTTTAGATGTTAAGGCCTAATTTGTACTTTTGTCGAAAAATATTTTATGAGTTTTACTGTTAAATTTACTACAAGATGGGCAGATTTCGATGCCAATATACATATGCGTCACACTGCTTATAACGATTATGCTGCTGAAGTTCGTTTACGTTTCTTTAAAGAGCACAACATTACAATTCAAGATTTCACAAAAGAAAAAACAGGACCTATTTTATTTGAAGAAAACACAAAGTTTTTACGTGAAATACATATGGGAACAGATATCTCTGTAAATTTAAAAGTTATTGGATTATCTAGTAAAGGTGAACGTTGGAAAATACAACATGAAGTTTTTAATGAAGAAGGAAAATTATCTGCTATCATCACAGTTTATGGAGCTTGGTTAGACTTAGTAAAACGTAAACTAACGGTTCCTCCAACAAAATTCCAAACGATTTTTGACAAGGTTGAAAAAACCGAAGATTTTAAAGAAATTATTCTCAAAAGCTAATGAGTAACTCAAGGAAAATAAAAGCTATTGTAACACTACTTGTATTGATTATTGGTTATTGGCTTCAACAAAGAGAAGAAAGGACTAATCATGTACAATCGACTGAAGAGAGTTCCACAAATAGTACTCCAAAAGTGTTTAACTATTTGCCTACCTCAACCACTGGAGCAATAATTAAACATAAAGGATATCAGTTATCCTATAATGAACAATACGAACAAGCGGAGTGGGTTGCTTATTCCTTACACAAAAACGATATTGTATATATCAATCATAAACGTCCATTTTTTGTAGTAGATCCAAAAGTGAAAACAAAATCTGCAGATTGGAGAAATTTTAAAAACTCTGGTTATGATAAAGGTCACTTGTGTCCTGCTGGTGACAAAAGGTATTCTAAAAAGGCTCACGACGAAACATTCTACACCTCTAATGTTTCTCCTCAAAATCACCAATTTAACGCAGGAATTTGGAACAAACTAGAGCAAAAGACTCGATACTGGGCTAAGAAATACAATCATTTGTATGTAGTTACTGGTGGTATTCTCGAAAAGAATTTAAGAACCATTGGTAAAGATCGTGTTGCTGTTCCTAAGTATTTTTATAAGGTTTTATTGGATTATACAGAACCCGAAATAAAAGCAATTGCCTTTTTAATGCCTCACAGAGAAAGTAATAAACCGTTATATGAGTTCGTTGTTTCTATTGATGAACTAGAACAAAAAACAGGAATTGATTTTTTCCCTAGTTTACCAGACAATATTGAAAACCAATTGGAGGCTAATACAAGTTATAAAAATTGGAGCTTTAGATAGCAACAATTATTAACTAACGATAACATACCACATAAACTCAAAACTTCTCTTCCAGCACAGTAAGATTCTTGAAAAATAAAGAAATAAAAGAGGTAAACTCATGTCAAACTCTAAAAAGGGTGGCACTGGCATTTAAAAGAGGAAACTGATAGCTGCTACTCTACCAATCATAAAAACACCAGTGTTCACCTGCGTATTTAACAAACGATTAAACTTTTCTTTGAAAGAATTACAAAAAGCAATTTTCCCTTTTCTAGCATAACTAATTTCAAATAATTATACATATTAAAACCTGTATAAATACTTTTTCTTTAAATAAAATTATTGCAAATTTTTCATAGTTATTACCTTTTTTACAATTCTAAAAAAGATTCTGTCTTCACTTTGGTTAGTTAAATTTCACAGGTATAAAAGTCTATACTTTAATTGAAAAAACATCATCAAGAACTACTACTTAACTACATCATACTATTTTTTTTATAGATTTTTCTACTGCTTTACGATTATAAAGCCTTTGGAAAACTATTTTTTCTAACAAACGATACTTGCTCATATTTTTTGGGTTAATTTTCTCATTTTATAAGAAATTGGCTTCATGTTAATCAATAAAAAAGGAACATCAAAATTAACAATCCAACTCTCTCCTGTACTGTCTTGTTAATTTATCAGTTCCTTGTCCACCGCTCTCCACCCAACTTAATATTAGTCATTCTTTACCTTTCATTCTTCAACCTATTTATTCATTTCTTAATAGTTAATAGAATACTACAAATTTTCATTAAGGATTAAAAAAGCTAACTACTACCCTATCTTAAATTAATCAATATGTCCTATCTATAGTTTTCAAAATTGAAGCCGAAAAGCCAAGAACTTGCTTTAACAAATATGGGACTTAACAGAATAAAACAAAGATTTACTCCTACTATAAAACTACATCTAACCCTCTTTTTATATAATACAATCTACAGCTTCTAACAATTTTAAAAAAGCACCTCAAAATCTAATGTCATATTCCTAAAGTTGTTAATTCAGTTTTTTTCAACACCCAACAAATATTTCACACTGAGTAACTTAATATTTACTAATATATTTATGATATCAAATACCAGAAAAAAGGACCAAGAGATAAATCTCTTGGTCCGATAATCATGAGTTTCAAAAAACTCAAAAGGAGCAACTAAAAAAACAAGAATTTTACTTTTTATGAGATACTAATGAGATACTCTTTTAAGTTTATACTTTCGTCTAATCCCATTTTCTTTTTTATTCTATATCTAGATGATTGTACTGATCGTGGATCTATATGTAAAATATTAGCTATTTCCTTTGTTTGCATATGTAATTTTATAAAGATGCAGTGCCTTAATTCAACATCTGTTAATGAAGGGTGCAATTCTGTTAATTTGTCTACGTAACCAGAATGTACTACATTAAAATGCTTTTTTAAATTTTCCCAATCTTCCGTAGAATCGATATTATAACTAATAACATTTATAACTTTATTCACTTCTCTTTTCAAGGTTGCAAGACCACTCTCTTTCAAACTTTCTTCTAAATCTTTCTTGATATTTTTTAAAAGTTGTTTATTATTTAAAGCATTTAAGGAAATGTTTATCATCTCTGCTCCTTTTATTTGATTTTGCCCCTTTAACGAAAGGTTCACACTTATTAATTCAGAGTTTTTTACTCTATAAATCTTCCAAACTTGTATCAATCCCAAAACAGTTACAAAAAATAAAACTAGCGCCACAGTTAGGTAAACCTTATAACTACTGTTTTTTTGTTTTAGCAATTCTTTTTCAAAAATTATTTTTTCGTAATCTTGTTGGTATTGAATGTCTTTTAATTTTATACTTAAGTTCAAATTTTTTATTGTTCTTTCTTTTGCCAAAAAACGAAACATTTCAACATCATTACTCCCAACAAACTCTAAATCAAAAAACAAATCCATAGAAATTCTTTGTCCTTGATGTACAGAAACACTAACAATATTACTTCCAGCATTTAAATCTTCAGGTGATAAAAAGACCGTATGCAAAAATTCTTCCTCCTCTTCAGATACAATTACTCTTGAAGCTTTAGTATCATGTGTTATTTTACCTAAAGGCATATCTTTTCTACAAATTTCTCTTCCATTAAGATATAAAACCATACCGTCATCTTTTTCTATTTGTATCCTATATAACACATATTTATAAGGATCATCAATAGTAAAACTTTTGGTAAAATAGGTTGTAGTTATTTTATTTTTAGGATCATCCCCATAGCTTATATTTGTTACAATTTGTTTATTTCCATAACCAAAACTAGCGCTACCTATATTCCAAGATGAAGTAATTCTACTAGAGTTTTCCCAACCACTTTCTGGAGGTTCTTTTCTATCATAATATTTCCATTCATCTCCAAACTTTATAATTTTGGTCTGTGCAAATTGTCTTGCACTAACTAAACTCAAAAAAAGGATTAAGACTGTTTTAAATTCAAAATTACTCGAAATCATTCATCAAAATTTAAAGGTAAAACTGTCATGGATAGATTTTTATGATAAAATTTTGTTCTAAAACCTTATCACATTTAAGACAATAATTAATTATTAAATATATTAAAATTACTAAAGCTAAGCCTCTTAACTCTTCCTTACAAAACTCTAATTATATTTACAAAAAGAAGATAACAATAACTACTATTAAACTACATCATAGGATAATTTTATATAGATAAAACTACTATATACAACTATATTGAATGGCTACTCTTTCTTTTTTACCTTATGTTTTACTTCAACCTATGTTAACACTATTCATGAGTTAAATACCTAATTAAGGGGATTTTCTTCTACTAAAAATCTCTTTTAATTTGTATAAAACCATTAGTAAATATGTTTAAAGTAAAAATTATAATCACGTTACTAACCTTTCTAATCCATTACGCCACATACGGTCAAAATTGTTGTTGTGAAAACCAAAACGTTGAACTCCTAGGAGATTATATATACCTTCTAAATAACTCAAACAACGGAAACCATAACTTCTATTACAGTATTACCGCAAATACTTTACCTTCTGCTAATGGTACCTATAAAGCAAATACAAAATGGCTACTTTCAATATGGGTAAAACTAGCAGAACTTGATAAAGTATATCAAATAAACTGGAATGCAACAGTTAGCTTTAATAGAACATCAGATCAAGAGATAAATATTCCTTTTACAACAGGGCATTATGGTCAATATTATATAAATCGAAAAGGAATTTTAAGAATTTATCAGAAGCAATTTATTAGTCAAACAAAACCAATCATTACTAATTTTAGAATTAGGTATAAGGGTACTATTCCTACACAAAAAGAATATAAACCTGAAAATGAAACAACCGATTTTATGTATAAAGAAAAATACGAATAGGTTACTTCACCACAACTAAAAACATCTCAAATAATGAAAAAATTTACTTTAACTCTCAGTATACTTCTTGCATCATTAAGTACACTTTACGCCCAAGTCCCAAAAGTTAAGCATTGGGATAAAAAGATTCGAGCATACGCAAATAATCCTGGATGGAATTACATTACCTCCTTAAACAAAGGTGAAAAACTAACTATTAAAATTAATAATGGTGCTTTTTTTGAAGAAGGAAGATGGAAGTCTGGTTCTGAAAGTTTTTATGCTATCGGGACACCACATACTGATTATAGACATCCATACCCAAATAAAAACGCCATGGCAATCCTTTTTAAAGTAGGTAATAAAGATGGTAGAACTGAAATTCAAAAGCTATGTTGTCAATTTAAACGTACGGCTCCTGATAGTTGGAAATATGCTCCATATAGTATTACCCTAGAAGGATATAAAAAAGACACACCAATTTATTGGATAATTGACGATTGGCAAAAAGGAGGATTAGGAGATAACTCTGGTTATATAACATTGTATTTGACCTTTGAATAATCTTACAAATTATAAACAATGAAACTTAAGCTTATAAGATTAAAGTACTTGACTGTTAACTATATCTATAAATTCATTCCTTTTTGCTTCCTCCACAAAACAACCTCCATATTCAATGGTGGTAGTAAAACTACTTTTATCTTTAATACCTCTAGAAGAAACACATAGATGCTTTGCACATATCATTACGATAACATCCTCTGTTCCTAGCGTTTCTTGTAAATCTTTAAGAATTTGTAAAGATAGCCTCTCTTGTACTTGAGGTCTATGAGAATAATAGTCTACCAATCTATTGATTTTTGAAAGCCCTACCACTTTATCTTTTGGTAAATAAGCAATATGTGCATGACCAGTTATCGGCAAAAAGTGATGTTCACAAGCAGAATCTATAGTTATATTTTGTTCTACTAACATTTTCTTGTAACCATACTTATTATCAAAAGTTGATAGTTTCGGTTTATTCTTAGGGTCTAAACCATAAAAAAGCTCTTTTACGTACATTTTTGCAAAGCGATAAGGTGTCCCAGACAAACTATCATCTGATAAATCTAGGCCTAATTCTTCCATTATCTTTCCAAAATAATGTTGGATGTTTTTTATTTTTTCCTCATCAGTTTTGTCAAACGCATCTGCACGTAATGGAGTATCAACACTTGTAGGGATATGATTATCTCCTATATTCTCTATATATTCTTTACTCATGTTTAATACAGCATTTATCTGTTTTACATTGACAATAATTCAAATTATATATATGCAACACTACTAATAACATTGTTGGTATATATATTGCATATTCTGGTAATGAAATCCAATGGAATCTTTCATTAAAAACAACCATACTAAGTAGCATCCAACACACCCAAAACATAGGTTTAATAATTGAGCTTGTGGTTGTTTGTGTTGAACGATAAATTGCAAAAAATGAAATTACTAAGAACACATAATCAATACTTTTCCACCATAATGGTGTAGATTTACAGCCTCCCAAAGAACAACTATGAACAATAAAAAGTATTGGAGTAGCAATACAATGTAACATACATAGTGTACTAGCAAATGCTCCAAAAACATCAGGTTTTCTTAAAGATAGGTTCATTTTAAACTTTAATTAATGCAACTTAGTTGCAAATATAGATATTCTATTTGTTATTGCAACTTCGTTATAATAAATTTGTAACATGGGAATTATTAGAAAAACACAGTCTGTTGAAACATTACTCAATGAATTTCAAAAAACTTCTGACGCAATTTCAGCTGTTGAACTTATAGATCGACTTACCTCAAAAATGAACAAAACCACTATCTATCGAGCTTTAGAAAGACTCGAAGACGATGGTATATTACATTCTTTTTTAGGAACAAATGGTATAAAATGGTACGCAAAATGTAAGAGTTGCTCTAAAAAAGAACACACCGATAAACATCCACACTTTCAATGTATAAGTTGTGGAAAGGTAGATTGCCTACCTTTCCATGTAAATATTCCTGAGATTCCAAATAGAGAGGTTTATTTTTCTCAAATATTAATTCAGGGTAAATGTGAGACTTGTTCCTCTTAAATTATATTACCCCAATAATTTATTGGCAGACCGATCCTTTAGACTTTTACCAATACCAATAAAGAATAAGACTCCACTTATTAAAACAAGTACCCAGATACTAAGCCAAACTTGATTCTCTATTCTATTTTTGTAACTAAACTCAGGTAGTTCATTATAGTTTTTAATACCAAACTTTTGTTGTTTAAATAACATTGGCACTAAATAATCTCTCCATTTATTTGAAAACTCAAATACTTGTTTTTTATAATCGTTGTAATGCTTTTCTGAAGTACCCGCCATTTTATTTAATGATTGTTGCATTAATATAGCTGGTGATAAAAATTCAAATGCACTAATTAATTCTTGTTGCTTTTTAAGTTGACTTTCATACGCTTCAATTAGAGGTTTAGTTTTTTCCTCCATAACTTTTTCAGAAGCAAAATAATTATGCCAGAAACCAAACTTCTCTTTATCACTTCCATTTGCTAACTCTGGATGGTTTCTTAAATATTCACTCATTATTTTATTCTGTTTTTCCTCATTTTCCTTTTTAATTAATCGAATTTCATTGATCATTTTTAATCTCGAAGGCGTAGGATATAGTGTACTTCCAATTTGATTAATTGTTGCTGGTAATATCAGGACTATAAGCAACCAAAACCCTATTAATGCCAAGGCATTCTTGGAAGAATCATTCAATTTAATGTTTACAATACAGGAAAGTACAAACCAGAATAGTATATAACCAGAAACAACTAAACATAAGCCAAGTAAGGTTCCTATATCATTAAATGCGTTTACTGAAAATATCGTTAGTACTACTAAAAATATAGCTAATATGATTATTGTGAAAATTACATATCGAATAAGCATCTTCTGTAGTACCCAATGCATGGTAGAAACCGGCTGGGCAGATAATAATCGTAATGTTCCTAGTTCCTTTTCTTTTGATAAAACATTAAATGTAAAGGCAATAATCAATAAAGGTAATATATAAATGATTACAAAGGCTAAGTCAAAATTCCCAAACAATAATTGAACTGGATTTACCATTTCAGCATAATCCAATGCAAAATTATTTCCATAAACTGTTGGACTTTTAAAATGTGTATACATGTCACTTTGACCAGTAGCTAAAAAAGCAAAGTTTTCTGGAGTCATAACAGCTAAGCGAGGATGTCGATACCCAATGGTCATTGGTTCAGAAGGCAATCGCCAATGAGGCCCATCTACTTTTTCTCCTTTTTCAAGTTTTTCTAAAGTAGCAATCATTGTACTATCTTTTTCTTGCAATTCGTTTTGCATTTTGGTAATATCATCTAATCTTTTCTCAACATTCTTTGCTCCATTAAAGGTTGCAAATGAAAATAAAAGTAGTACACTTATAAATAGTATTGTTAGCCAATGACTCCTCGTAAGTAGTTTTATTTCGTATTTTAAATTATTGGTAAACATGATTTATATTTTTTTTGAAGAAGCTATTAAAACAATAAATGGAAGTACTAACCAAAGCCCTAAAAACGCTAAACTTCCTTTACTATGACCCAAAATTTTTGTTAATGTTGGCGGAGTGAAACTGAACTTTGGTAACTCTTTAAATCTCTTACCATCCATTTTATACCCCCAATCTCCAAGTTTAGAATTGTCTTTTATATCGTTATTTAAAAACGCCTGCTTTTTAATTCGATATTCTTCTGCTGCTCTAGTGAATTTCCAGTGCAAGTTATCGCTAGTATTTGCTATATCCATTGATAAAAATCTCACTGTAATAAAAGGTGATAAAAAAGCCACACTTTTGTAAGTTTCATTTTGTTGATTCGCAATCTCATTTAAAACTGCATAATGTTTTTCATAAATTTTAGCCTCATGTTCTTCTCCCTTTTGCATTCGATATCCAGCGTAGTTAAATGGTAATTGACTAATGCTATCTACCCCATATTCTTTTAAAGTTTCTTCTTCTAATTTTTTAGCCGCTTTATTCCAAGGGTTATGACCATCAAGTCCATTTTTTTTATCTTTTGCTATACGCGCATCAAATTCTGACTTAGAAGGGTATGGGTGATTTCCATTTGCTAAATTGGTTGCTACTTTAGGTGAAATAAAACTAAAAACAATCCAAATAACTAAACTACTCACCAATGACATTCCAGATGATTTACTCCACATAGAAATTAATATTGTGAGTGTGGTTATAATCAAATAGTATAAGGTATACACTATAAAAAGCGTAAACAAACTACTCCAACTAAAAAATGCTAAATTCTCTATGCTTGATAAGATTGTTCCAATAGCTAAAAATATGATTAGTGTTAAAATAAAAATTGGGGCAAACGTTGCCATCCACTTACCTAGCACCAACTTTATAGGGTGTACACCTTGGCTTTTTAACAATCGAAATGTTTGATGTTCAAATTCTTTGGTATAAGAATTATAACCAATTAAAATGATAATTAGTGGAAACAGATAAATCAATACAAAGTTGATAGATAATGTTCCGAAACGTGCTAAACTAGTTTGGTCACTTGCTTCACTAAATGAAGCTTCATTTCGACTATGCGCTTCTAAAAAAATAGAGTTTCCGGTATATTTTGTTACTCCATAATCAAACAAAGACAATGCAAATTGAGGTTTAAAAGCATAGGTTCCATAATGTGCTGCTGAATGTGGGTTTTTGGCTCCTTGTGATTCCCAAATAGAACGTTCTTTGGCTACCGAACTTATATATTGTTCACTATTCTTTTCGTACTGATTAACTCCTGTAATCGTAGCTACAAGTAATAGTATTAAAGATATCCCAATGACTATTTTAAAACGTCCATCTCTTATTAATTCTTTTAATTCTTTATAAAATATATGCCTCATCTTGACTTACATTTTTAAAGTTCATAATATCTAAGTAAATCGACTCTAACTCCATTAACGAAACCTCTGAAGTATTTAAATAGTTTTCCAAAACTCCCGATCGCATAATTCCAATATGAGTGCTTACTTCTTTAGCCCTAAACAAATCATGTGTTGCCATTAAAATAGCTACACCATCATTCTTCATTTTAGTTAACAATTCCATAAACTCATTACTTGATTTTGGATCTAATCCAGAAGTAGGTTCGTCTAGTAACAATACTTTTGATTCTTTAGCTATAGCTAATGCAATTCCAACTTTTTGACGCATTCCTTTCGAAAAAGTCTTTACTCTTTGTTTATGAGCTTCTTGCTGTAGTCCTGCTTCACTTAAATATAAAATTAGCTCCGAAGCATCAAAATTTTTACCTGACAACTTCGTAAAGTAATCCAAGTTTTCAATGGCAGTTAATGTTGGGTATAACATCAAGTTTTCAGGAATATAGGTTAGAAAACTCTTGGTTTTAATCGGATTTCTCTCCACATCTAATCCGTTAATTTCTGCAGTTCCCGAATTTGGATTTGTAAAATTCAACAACATATTAATTGTGGTTGATTTCCCTGCACCATTAGCGCCTAAAAGACATAATACTTCCCCTTCTTTTACCTTAAATGATAAATTTTTTACGGCTATAAAATCACCATATTTCTTGGTAATATTTTGTATAGTTATCATAACTATATGATTTAATAAATTAATAAATAGTAGTATGCACGTACACCCATCAAAAACCTATTGTTCTGATGGCTATTCGTAAAAAAACATTTTGGATTGTAATTAAATCATAGGCGGAGGCCTACTAAAGAGAGCATTATTCACATAACTTTTTTCAAAAGTGTATGCATACCCATTTGGAAGTTGCTGATTAAAAGCATGTTGTTTCAATTGCTCAAAATCACATACCTCATCAACTAAAAAATATGTGTTATGTCCATTTTCTACATATTCACAAAGGTCGCAATCTTCATAACTCTCATAATCGTTGTGTGCGTATGTATGTAAATCTACAAACTTAACTCCGATAAAGAGAATCAGATAAAAAAGTGCTATATGTTTCTTAAAACCTTTCAATGAGAAAATATATGCAACAATATTACTAAAAATATCTATTTGTAATTCCTAAGAGGGTCTTAATATTTCTGTGAGGGCCTCGTATTATTAAAAATCACCATATATATGCTACCTACCTTCTTTTTAGAGTTCTTGCTATTCAACAGCTATTTGAGAGTTCTAAAATTAAAATTACCTATTACTAGGTATAACCTTACACTTGAATATTTGAGACTTTTAAAACATCAAATTCAACAAGAGTTAATTCTTGAAAACAACTAACATGAAACTCCAAAAACAACCAAAACTATGGAACAAACAAAGGATTACGACAAAACAGATGATTTTAAAAACAACACTGGTTGCGGTTACAATTTAAACGATCAACAAAGATTTGAATTAATCAAGGAAGGCTTTTTATTGGAAGATGCCAATCATCAAGGTTTTAATTTTTTCTCAAAATTAAACTATGTATATAACGACAATATCTATGTAGAACATTATAACAAAGAAATCTGGCGAATTGTTTACCTAGGACAACCTGCAATTATTAAACATTATCAAGGACAACAATATACCTGCGGAGCTGCTTACGGATATCCTTTAAAAAAAGGAGGTGGTTACTTAAAACATGTAAAACTGGGAAGCATAAAGTTTCTTAACAACTATACTCCTTAAAACAGTATGCCTTATGAAAAAAATAATCATTTTAATATTCCTGTTATTCTCCTTTCACACCTCTTTTTCTCAAACTATTAAGTTAGATGGAATTAGTTTTGGTTCGGGAGCTGTTATTGAATCCAAAGAAAACTTTCTAGATGGTGGATATCTTGAACTTGGTTACTCAAAAATAAGAATGCAAAAACCTAGTATCTTTTACAGTACAGGAAATGAATTTTCAGGAAAAATCCGTTTTCAGAACTCTAAATCGGGCAATTCACTTGGAGTTGTTGTAGGCTATAAATATCATTTTTTAGGATCTCTACTTTCTGTAGGAACAGATCTTGAGTATCTTAAATCACTTAGCTCAAAAGGTGGGGATTTTAATGTAAACCCTAATTTTCAAATAAACATGTTTACACCTCAACTATCGGTGGTATGTGCTTACTCCATTAATCTAAGTTCTAACGGAAATTTAGATACACCTGGAAGAATTTTATTAGGACTCCGTTATGTACACTCTTTTAAAAGAGAAAATTCTCTTAAAAATTTCCAAAGCAGATAATAGAAAATTAAACCATACTCGAATGGTTTTCTATATCAGAAAAAAACACCATTCATAATATCCTAAATTGAGTATAACCAAACCTAAAAATTATGATTAATCTAAAACCCATACATCAAGAAGTTCTTAGTTTTAATGGACATGATCATGTCTCTGCAATTATAAATTTTGACTGGCTATTAGATTCTATTTCCGAAGAACTAAAACTTATTGAATCACAATATAAACGGACTTTAATTCCAACCAATTTCGATGAAATTTCCATTCGATTTATTTTTAATCATTCAGCAATAAAGATAACTGCTTTAACAGGAGACACCAATTTCACGCTAACAGGATTCAATTTTCAATTAGAACTAGTCGATAAAACTCAAAAAGTTTATGGATCCATTTTTGTTCAATGTAATACCCAAGTAAAAGGGGATATAACTATAGTGTATAGTAACAATGGTGCAACCGATACATCTTATTCATTTTCACCAATAGAAAACGATGAAATAGAAATTACTTTAGGAGAATTTGATGAAAGTGTTATTCTTGATAATTTTGACACCTTAAGTGATTTTCAAACATCAGTTAAAGCCATCTCTTTATTTCTTGATTACAACGAATATTTAGATGATCTCTTTAACGCTATCCCAACTCCAAATGTATTTGGAAGCTTAGCATCATATAATTTAAAACCACCTTATAACATTGAATTTAAAAATGTAGTTATAAATGGTATAAATAGACCCTTTTTATTTGTAAAAGGCGCTCCTTATAAAAACAGCACAGAATTTTGCGATTGTGGTGAACCTGGTGGAATAATCACTGAAGATGAAATCATCGAATATAATGGTGAAGAGGGGTACGGCTCTAGAGTTGAAAGAACAAGAGTTACAAGAGATGCAGGACAAGTTAAAGATCAAATTTCAGGAAAATTTGTTGCTGGTTTTCTCTTTCCTTTTCATGATGAAACGACGAATGAATATAAAACTTTTATGAAAGATTTTACCTCTGAAACGTCTTTAGTCACTACCATAAAAGATTCCGGCAAAAAAAGCGGTGTTAATTGGTCTTACCAAATCACTGCAAGCGTTCCTATACAAAATATTCAAACTCAAATAGATTACGATGCTACCAACAAAGAGTATTCTATTATGGTTGATATGCCACACAGTGTTGATGGAACAATTCACTTAAGAAAAAAGATAGGTTGTGGTGTTTCTATTCGAGATAGAATTGATATTTCAAATGGAGCCATAAATCCTTATAAAATTAAACTTAAAGTCAAATTTGTGCTAACCTCAAAAGGAAGTCAGATAATTCTAATTCCTGAGACCAAAGCACAGCTAAGGTTTAGATTAAGACCAAGAGGAATATTCGCTTTTTTAGTATCCTTTTTTGGAAGAGTTATCAATCGAAAGTTAGTAGAAAAGGAAATTGTAGAAAAAACCAATAATCAATTAATAAGCTTTATTAAAACTTTTGTTATTCCTACAATTCCAAAAGAAAAGTTAAATGTTGGCTCTACTATCGTAGACAAAACATTATTCATTGCTTTAGGAGAAAGTTATGAACCTCAAAACGATGGTGAACAGCACCTATAATGTATAAGATAATAGAAAATTAACCAACAAATAAAACAGAAAATTATGAGTAACGATGCATTTAAAAATCAACTTTCTGGTCTAATAGACCCTCAAATTGGTGAAACTTCTCCTTTAGAAAAGGATGATCAACAACTTATCTCGGCGTACAATGAAGGATATAACAAACTTTCAGATGAAGAAAAACTTTTAGCTTTTAAAAATATTATACGTAATTCTGGGAGATGCGGTTTTGCTAATGGCGGAAGCATTCAATATTTAATTAATACTGACTCAAAAAATAGGTACCGAGTAACTATTAGAACCTATTGGAGAAGTGGAATCTACAGTGGTCAATCTGATAGACCTTTCATTATAGAAGCTGGTAGTAGAATTTTTCTTGGCTGCACAGACTCCGGGTATATTCCAATAACTTACTATAGACGAGAAGTTGTAGGAGAAGTAAAACTTAGAAATTAATCATAAAATTAAAAACCTACCATGAAATTAAAAATTATACTTGTTATAGTATCTTTTTTTTTTAGCATCATGTGCTAGTAACCCTCTAAGTTACTATAATGTAGATGAAAAGGTTACTCTATCTTTAAATCCAATACCAGACTCTGACAGCATGGGGATTCTTGCTAGTGGAACCACTCTAGCTTTGGTCGCACCAGAGCTAATTAATCTTGGTTTGAAAGGGGTTAAATCGCTTGTAGAAAATGAACAAAAGAAGTATACTCAAAGTTATTCTAAAAGTGAGCGAAATGATCGTTTTTACAAAAACAGACCCGCCGATGGTTCCGCTGCAAACTTTTCGTACTCTGGATTTACCATTACTCGAAAAGTAAAAAAATCACAAACAATAACAAACGAAGTTGCCTCTAAACTAAAGTTTAATTTTGTTCTTGACCCTGATTCTCACACTATGATGGCCATAAAACCTGTTTATGCACAAGTAAATAGTACTAAATCTAAACTAAAAGAAAAAGATAATACTGTTGATTTACTAGTCAATGTTAGTATAAAAGCTTATTGGACAACTTCAAAAGATGGTGTCCCAACTTTTAACTCTAAAGAAATTTCATCTGTAAGCTTTAATCTTAAAAATTTAGAGTTAGGTAAGATATACGAGAAAAAAAGTACTAAATTTAAAAATAAAACAAGTGAATGGTTCTCTGCTGTTCCTGTTTCTGTCATTGATAAAAACATTAAAGATTACGGAAAATTCAAACTAGAAGTCACAGTTACCGAATCTGATGATTTAAAAAAAAGATTCGAAAAGTTTTCTAAGAGACTAGATGCTTCCGAAGAATTACTAAAAATATTACTGAAAGATGCATTTAATGTTGAAGATTAAAGATTACTTCAAACTACTGTTGCCTCGGCAACAGTAGTTTTGTTTATCGCACATTTTACAAACTCCACCTCACCACTTAAAAAACTTAATTCATTATATTTACGTTCGTAAAAAAAATGTTATTATTTATCGAAGCGTAAACCTCTATAATGAAATTAAAAATTGCTGTATTGTTTCTATGGATGTTTCAATCCATGAATTCTCAAATCACGTCTGAGAAACCTTTTGTTTTTATCAAAGACACTATTTTAACCTCAACACTTAAAGGGTATTGGCGCGTATCACATGCAAAAAAAGAAAACCTTGAATGTGATTGTGAAAATTTTGATGGTTTCTACAAATCAAAAACACAAAATAAAACAACTTCTAAAAAAGACAGTTTAGCTATTCATAGTGATTTCAATTTTAACTGTTCACAAATACAAAAAAACAGACTCATCATATCTGATAAGTATCTTATCAATGTTTTTAAAGCGGGCAATTTTGTAAAACACGATACTAGTAAGATAAGTATTGATAAAAATTTAAAACCAAATCTACTTTATATAAAAAATGGAGCACGTTCCTACAATATTAAAGTCGAGTTAATAGATGAAAATTATTTTAAACTAATCTACCATCCAGAAAAGTTTTGGTTGAAATTTAAAAAAGTTGAACCCAAAAACTAACGAGGCTCATTAATTATAACAAATGAAGAGACGAACCATCGAAATTTTGTTCATTATCATAATAACTTTACTGTCTATTATTCTTTTTAGAACAACTGTAATATATAAACACAACTTGTTTGAACATCCTTTTACATTTCCATTATTTGGAATTATATCAATTGGATTTCTCTTCTTCAATTATCAAGTTTTACAACTCAAATGGATTAAAAACATTCTATACTCAATGCCTGTTATAGTTGTTTCATTCATTTTATCATTGCTAATTAACGGACTAATAATTTCCTTAATGCTAAAATTAGACCAAGGAAAAACAGCTCTTGGCTGGACCTATAATTACAGATGGTTTACAATTCTAATCTTTGGTATACTATTAATTATAAGTACAGAATTAATTGGGATAAGAATTAGTAAAAAACATACAAAATAACTCTATAATGAAAATTATTTCAAACAAACATTTTGAACAAATGGAAATAATGTGTAGAAATTTTGAAGAAAGATCTAAAAATAATCTATTATTCTTACCCCAACACAAAGTTTCTAAAAAAATAAACTCTTTAATTCGTTCTATAGAAAAACCGACAGATCTTGAACTTAACACAATTGCAGATTTGGTTAAAAACATTGAGAATATAGAGCATTATGGAGGTTCTGCTTGGCACGATTATAAAATTCATGTAAATGCAATACTAAAAGAAAACGGGTTTAAATTTAACATTATTTAAAGTTTAATTAAACAGTCAAAACAACATACAAAATAGCTCTTTCAAAATAGGTAAGAGAATTGTTAATAGAACAAAAACAATCAAAACCTTGTACATTGTTACCAATTAAAATTCAAAATGAGAATATTCAAAAACATCTTTAAAAAGAACTATACAATACCTGAATTTAGTCGTATAAAATCATATAAAAACAAAGACAAATATTTTATCAGAACTCAAAAATGGGACTGGTTAAATAACGAACAAATTCATGTTATTCAAAAAACAGATGGTAACATAAAAATGATAACCATGGATTATTGGTATCAAGAAATATTTTTAGATGCAGACGGACAAAAGACCATAAAGGAAAACCTTAACCGAATGGTTCAACAATTTATTGAGAGTAAAATGGAAGTACCTAATGATCTTGATGAAATGCTTATTCAAACTTTAGACGAACTCGAAAATGAATTAAACATTATTCAGCTCATAGATCAAAAAACAGAGCTCAAACGAGAGTTTGAACTACCGTTATCAAAACAACAATAACATATATTCAAAAATGAATAAAGTCGTCTTATTTCTCTTTATAATTACAACCAATCTTTGTTTCTCTCAGCATACGGAAAGCTATCTAACTTTTGCTAATAATTTTAAAATTTCAGACCCTTCAAAAGTTGAAGTAAAATGGAGGAATGGAAACATCAAAGAGTTAAAAAACGTCATAAAATTAAAACATAACAACAAGGAATATGAACTATTAACCGGCACCTACCTACAATTCAATAAAAAAGGAATAAAAAGAACTGAATCTTTGTTCGATCAATACGGAAACTACTTGAGTTATAAACTATTTGATTTAGACGGAAACATTATTACAGAATTTGTTACTTTAAAAATTGATTATAATGATGATGGCCTAGTTGAAATCACTCAGCAACACAAAGATTATATAAAACACAAGGGCAGTAATTACCTCTACATAAAGGGAAATAAATTAAATAATCAAAAAATAGACATATGGTATACCTATGATTATTGTGGAAACATAATCAAAGAAAAGAATCACGCTCGTTAAAAGAAGCATGCTCTAATTAAAAACCAAAACACCTCAAAACTTTAATTACTTCTAATGACTGAAAAGATTGGAAATTTTCTGTGGAAAAATAATTTTTCAACATTTTCGCTCTCTCATCAAAGAGATAAGTCAGCATATTTTCACACGATACTTTTAGCTATAAAGATTGCTATGATACTTGCTGTCTTTATTTTTTTTAAAGTTTATAACTTTTCAGATTTATTCGAGTTTATTTTATTCGCATTTTTTGCCTTTCTTCTATTCATTTTTATTTCTCAACTTGTAGGAATTTACATCAAACCAACTCATAATATTTTAAAATACAATAGGTCAAAAAACCTATTCAGTATAAAAGTTAACTATTTTAAAACAACTACTATTAAAGTGCATGAGATTGATTCACTTATTATTGATCAAATCAAAGAACTCGTTTCAGGAGGTAATGGAGGGCATGCAAAAGTATATCGTTATATGGCTATTGTATATTGCAAAGATATATATGGAAATAAACACGAAATGTTCATTGTAAATCCATCTGGTATCATACAAAAACACGAAGATGAAACAATATATGAACTAAACCAAGTAAGTACTAACATTTGTAATAAAATAGGATTTATACTTAATCTTACAACAACCATACACCCGATATAAATCAATATAGTCAATACTTCATGTCATAAAACCACTCACTATTTTATTATTTCAAGTAATTCTTAAAAAAACATAATTTCAAACTTTTAATTAACTTTACTGCAAAAATTGCTTAGTACCAAACATAAATATGTTGGCACTGGCTTAAAAAATGAAAAATGAAACATAAAATACTTACATTATTATTCACATTATCTACAGTTATTTGCTACGGTCAGAATCAAAATGAAAACGTTTTATATGTCATCGATTCAGTTCCCATTACCAAAAACCCTAAAGAAGGGTTAGGATCATTGACTAAAGATGCTATATACAGAATTGAAGTTTTAAAAGATAAAGAAACCATTGAAAAAGTTGGATACAAAGACCTAGATGGAATCATTTATATTTTTACAAAAGAATATGTGAAACGACCAGACAGCATAAAAGCGATTCCCACTTCCAAAACAATGATCAAGAAAAATAGCACTTGGTATTTAAAGAACAGTTCAATACCATACTCTGGTAAATTCGTTGACTATTATTTAACTGGTAAAAAACAAGGGGAAGGAACCTTGTTTAATGGAAAGTTGAAAGGACAACGTCTTATATATTACTTAAACGGAAATGTATCAGATGCTATTGAATATGACAATGGAATTGCAAACGGTACTGAAAAAAGGTTTTACCAAGACGGAGTCCTAAAGCAAAAAGGGAACTTTAAAAATGGGAAAGAAGTTGGAGTTTGGGAAGTATATCATCCAAATGGACAATTAAAACAGCGCATAAATTTTGTGTATGGTAAAATGGATGGAGCAGTTATTTCTTACTATTCAACTGGAAAAATAAAAAGTAAAACCTCGTACAAAAATGGTATTTACCAAAAAGACAAAATAAACAACAAAATTTATGCTTACTACCAACAGGCACAAGATTTATATAAACAAGGACAATTTAAATCTGCTATAAAAAAGTATACAAAATGTATTGAGTTACGAGAAAATTGGGCTGATGGATATTTTGCTCGTGGTAATGCCAAACTAAACAGTCTTGAATTTGACGAAGCCATTAAAGATTTTGATAAGGCACTCGAAATAGAACCTTATTTTACTCAGGCTTATTCAAACAGAGCTTTTACTATTATTAGAAAATATGAATTTGGTAATAAAAGAACCTTATCTAAATCTGATAACATTCAAGTAATCGCTTCAAATGAAGCTAAAATTCCAGCAGAAGAGCTAGTTAAAGTTTGCGCAGACTTAAAAAAGGCGGTTTCACTGGGAGATACCAATTGGATGGTTTTAGAAGCTTTAAAAAAACATTGTAAAGAGTAAAAAACACTTAAAACAACGTTACCATAAACAAAAATGCTAAGAGAAAAAGACTTCAAAGAAATACTTGAAAAAAAATTGCATACTGCCTTGTTCGAAAATATAGATTTTAATGAACAACAAGCTGTTAGTTCAATTA
The DNA here is from genome assembly GCF_964048965.1 of Tenacibaculum sp. 190130A14a. Taxonomy (NCBI): domain Bacteria; kingdom Pseudomonadati; phylum Bacteroidota; class Flavobacteriia; order Flavobacteriales; family Flavobacteriaceae; genus Tenacibaculum; species Tenacibaculum polynesiense. Next base: position 3,597,487 of record NZ_OZ040189.1, read on the forward strand.
AAAATTTCTATCGTGCATTTGGACTTGAAGTTCCTTCAAAATATTTCATTTATGAAAATGTTCAGGAGGTTATTCAGGAATTCGATGTATGGTCTTCTAACGAATTAAGTGCTGTAAATTCATGGAATTGGCAGTTTCCAATGACAAGTCCGGGGTTTTCGATGATGTACCTATTAAAAGGTAAATTTCATCTAGCACATAAAAATAAAAACCCTTTAGATCCTAGTAATCTAGATAATCAAGAAGCTTTTGATGGTTCGAATGATGTACCTGCATCACTTATAAAGGAAATGTGGTCCACATATATAAAACTAACAGACTTACACCCTGTATTTGATCTTTTAGAATCGTCTTTAGATGAGCTTTATGATGTTGAACTTATAGCAGATTATTTAGACTCTTTATTAGACAAAACTAGCCAAGAATCTTCATCAGAAGTTTTCTTTATTGGAACAGACTTTAAATTGGTATACGAAGTAGCTGTATTTGAGTATTTAATTAAATTTCATGATATTAAACGATATTCTAGCTATATTGATTGTCTTAATAACATCCTTAAAAACTGTGGATTAGTAATTTCATTTAAAGATCGTTTTGTGATCTGCAAAAGAAAAACACATCCATTAAAAAATTAACACAAAAAACAATAGCTATGTTAAGTGTCTACTATTTAATTATTGCAATCTTAATTTGGGTTGCTGGATATTTACATAACGGACGGTTTGTGCGTCCTAAATGGAAAATACCCGGAAAGTTCATTTTTTATACTACAGTATCGTTTTTATTAGTGCGTTGGTTTGGGCATTGGGGAATAATATTCATCATTGGTCATCCATTACTAGGATTCATGTTTCATCTGAAAGTATGCAAAGAAAATAATATTAATTGGCGCACCTGTGAACCAAGAGAAAAGTATATTGCATTGCAAGAAAAGTGGGCTAAGGGAGATTTTAGTAAATCGAAAAAGGAAGAATAAAATGAAAAGAAAAAACTGGAAAATTGATGAAGACAAAACTCAAGTAAACTCAATTACGAATATCCCTATCAAATGGCTAGATGTTTCCCTACAAGCTTGGATAGAAATTGAAGAAAATCAAAATTGGGGGACTGATAAGCAAATAACTTCTTTTGAATCCTTTTTAAATCAGACATTAGATACTAAGCAAGAACTTATTCAAAAATTGAACGTTATATATTCCTGTGAATTCAAAAAAGGACGAATTGAAAAAACAGATTTTAAAAATGTTTTAGAATCCATTAACTGGAAACAAAGCCAAATTTGTTTACCTCAACTTTATAATTCTGAAAACGAATATATTTTTTTACTTCCAGAAACTAATTGGAAAATTGCTGATAGTGATTACTCTCTTGAACTTGAAGTTCTATATACTAATGGTAAAATTGAATTAATTCAAGAAATGTCTGGATTATGGAATCGTAATGAATGGTTTGAAGATTATTTAAAAAGAAAAACTAGTCAAAATAAGGTATAAACAAACTGTGAACTTAAAAGAAAAATTAAAAAAAATAGATATCGAAATTGAAAACGGATTAAAATTCAAAGCTGCAAACCGATTAAGAAATCTAATACAGGAAAATCCAAATGCAATTGAATTACGTAATAAACTTGCCGAACTTTATTACCAAAGTGGATTTTTGGACGCTGCTGGAAAATATTGGATTCTGACTGAACCAACAGACGATCGTATAAAAAAGTGTGTTCAGATTTACGAAAAATCGGTCAACAATTCTGGTTATCAAATTTTGCAAGAAATAGTGTTTCGTGGAAATAAATCCAAACTATCAGTATATGCTCAGAAAAAATTAACTCAACTAGAGTATGACAGTAAAGAAAAAGTTAATCATATTCCTAAATTTTACCCTAAAAGTAATAAATCAAAACAGAAAAGCGCTAAAAATAAGAGTACCATAAAAGATAGAATAATAGAATTTATATTTTTCTCTGTGTTAATTTCAATTGTGCTTTTAATTATCATAGGGATTGTAACAGTAATTAAATGGTTATTCTAAAAAGAGAAATCCACATTACAATAATAGTAACATATTAGTACCAAACTGTGTAATAACACATTGTATAGATCAACATCAGTAATTAAAAACAATAAGAAAATGGCATTTTGGAATAAAATTTTTGGAAAAGGAAAAAACAAATCCAATCAACCTGAAAAAAATAAGGAAAAGAAAAATCAATACGACTTGAATTGGATTCCACCAAATCAAAATCCTTGGAATATTGAACTGTTAGATTTAAGACCCATCTCACAAACCATGCTTTCTACGTCTCAAGACCCAAAAATGGCGTCTAATGCGGTTTCATACAATCAAGAAGATGGATTAATTTTCTTAGATCAACACCTTGAATCTAACAAATCGTTCGAATCAAACCTTTCTTTTCCAATTGATGGTACTTTAGAAAATGGCGTGTTGTTTATCCCTGATACTATGGAAAACAAATGGGCCATCTATTATCATCAAAACAAGATACTTTTTATTCGAAGTTGGCTACGAGAAGTATTCGTTGTTGCCGAAACCATTCAAGAAAACAATCAGTTAATTGTAACAAAAATAAACGGAGAGTTTACAAACGACGAAACCAAAGAATTTACTGAAGCTGTCTTAGAATTTTTAATGTACAGTCATGTTTTACAAGAAACGGTTCCTGCTCCAATTCCTAAAAAATTAAAAGAAGATACCGACAAATCAGGTTTATGGGCTTTTTCAAGTTATGGAAACATGGCACACTTTGGTCATTTTGAAGCATCGATTTCCCATACTACAGAAGCAAAAATTAGAAGTCATTCCTTATTGCATATTGCTATTGCACGAGGTGAGTTAAACAAAGTACAAGAAGAATTGAATAAAGGTGTTAATATTAACGCATTGGCGGGAGATGGACTCTCAACACTTCAATGGTGTCTTGGAAATGAAACTAAGATGTTAGAATTCCTTTTAAACAACGGAGCAAACCCGAATATTGAATCGGTTGAAGGCGCTACTCCTATAATGAATGCCGTTCAATCAAATCAAATGGAACATTTAAAAATGCTTATTGCGCATCAAGCAGATATAAACAAACAAGACCATAGAGGTTTTACAGCATTGCATAGAGCTGCTGAAATGGGACATATTGAAATTGTTAAAGAATTATTACAGAATGGTGCAAAAAAGGAAATCGAAGCAGAAGGACATACTGCATTATCCTTAGCACAAGCGAGAGACAATAAAGAAATCATGAAAATATTAGCATAGAAAGAGTGTAATTAAAAACACTCGCTTTTAGCAGAGACTTAAAACAACGTTTAAACTACATTAAACAATGGATAGTTATAAAATTTTTTGGAAAAATGAATATATTGGAGAATTGACCAATATAATATTAGACATGTCATATTGGGAAGGTACGTGGGAACCAAATTCAACTGACCTTGCTAAAAAATTTACAGATTTAACTTCAACCTTTGATACTACATCTGTAATGATAAATCCAACTAAAGGAATTAGAGCTATTTTAGAAGACCAAAATTCTTATCAAACCCATATCTTAATAATTTCTCTTATTGAAAATAACATTCTTCTAGTAAAAAGAATAATAAAAGATTCTGCTATTGAATGGCTTCTGAAAAACGTACCTGAAGAATAACCTTTGTTTTGCTACATTTAAAATGATGGTTATTCCTCGAAAAGAATTATGATCTATTTCTATTGACAACGTAAATTACACATAAGTAATTCATAAAAAACACCCTATACTCAATCTGACTATCGAATTGGAAAATTACATATTGCAATTGAGTTAGAAGAAAATCTAGGGACAAGCTTGTTTATTTATACCAACCGAAAACACCCAAAAGATATGGGAGCTAAAATCTAAACGTAAAAAATGAAAACTATAGTTTACTTAACAACAATCTTATTGCTTTTAGGACTCAATACCTATTCACAAGCTAGCCATAAATCTTTTAATGAAGAATTGGTAATTACAATAAACAAAGATTCAATTTCTGGTTATGCTTTGATTGCTAATGGAAATGAATTAAAGGAAACTGTTATTTTGCTTCATGGATTGCCTGGACATGAAAAAAATCTTGATTTAGCAGAGAAAATAAGACAAAATGGAAAAAATGTGATTTACTTTAATTACAGAGGCTCTTGGGGAAGTCAAGGAGAATTTCTTTACTCTAATTGTCTAGAAGATATATCGAAAGTAATAGATTATTTATCAAGTGATATCATTTCTAAAAAGTTAAGAGTTAAAAAAAACTCTTTTATTTTAATTGGGCATAGCTTAGGAGGCGGAATAGCTGTTTTACAAGGAATTAAAGACCAAAGAGTCATAAAAATAATTGCCTTATCCTCATTCAACGCTGGAGAAGAATTAAAAAACAACAATTCGCCTGATGAATTAGTTGGTTTCCAAGATTATTTGAATAAACAATTTATGTTGAATATTGATTCCAAGAAATTCTTATCCCAAATAATAAATCATAAACAACAATGGAATTTGACGTCTATCAATACTCTTGAAATTACCAAACCTTTCATTTTTATAGACGAAAATAATAGGAATGAATACTGGATAAAAAAAATAAAGAAAGGTGAATATTTAGTACTTGACTCTGATCACTCTTTTTCAGACAAGCGAAATGAATTAAGTTTAGAAATAATAAAATGGTTAGATAAAAACTAATGTAATATCACAACCAACAATGCTAGCTAAAAAACCTTATAAATACTCGAATGTAGAATTATTAGGTATTTTGTTTTGGCTACTCTTCATTTTTATTGCAATTCTAATTTTCAATTGGAATCAATAAACTTGCTATTTCAATTACGGATTCCCGCACAAATCCACAGTTAATTATCTTTATATTTGGATACTTCTTAACGAAGACTCTCCAAACATTTTAAGCTATATCTCAAGTTTACAACTCTCTTTTTTGTATGTATACAACCTGTAAATCATATGAAATAACCTGTTAGTTAACATAGCAATCCTACCCCAAAATTGAAATAGTAATTATAAAAATTAACAACCATGAAAAATTTAGGGTATCTATTTTCAGTAGTAACAGTACTAACATTATTTATTACTTCTTGTAGTCAAAAAGAAGAATTCAACTCTTTACACAGCGGCAAAAGTTTAGAAAGTATACTTACTGAAATATCAACAAAAGCAACTTCTGAAAACAAAATTATTAAATGTACCTTGTTAGTATATAAAGACTCCAACACTTATGGTTTTGAGGGTGTTGAGTTTTTAGAAAACAGCCAAGATATATTAGACTTTAACAAAGGAGCGCAAAATGCTATCGCTCAAAAAAGGCATAAAAAAAAGCTTTAGATTTCTCTAAAGCTTTTTAAATTCAGTACGGGTGAAGGGAGTCGAACCCCCACGCCTCACGGCACTAGATCCTAAGTTTAAAACTCTTATCTTCCCATTTTTTCGACCTTTGATTTTCAAGGCTTTGAGTTTTTATAAAAGACTCAAATTAATAAATTCTATGTACAAAGTTATGTACAAAAAGTGATATAAAAAAATCCTGTTTTTATAGCTATAAAACTTCGTATATCAACAACTTCGCGCAGAAAATACAAATATAATTTACAGAAAACAATACCCAATACCCCTATTAATCAACTCAGGGTTAACCCTGATAAGCTCAGGGAGACTAGGTAGTTAACAAACAGGAAAAACCCTTATTTCATTATGATCTTATATGAGTTATGTTTGTGCTTTAAAGAATATGCTTATTTATGGTAAACCGTAAAAAAATAAAAAAATAAAGTTTATTTTGCCGAAATTCTAACATATTCAAAGAATAAAAAATTAATTATAATTTTGTTGAAAACCCCCGACAAAAAAATGCTAAAAAACCCTTTAATAGTTTCGTTAACATTCTGTTTGTTTTTTACAATGTTTACATCAAATACTCTTGAGTTCAATTCTAAGTTTGATTCAACACTAAGCAAAAAAGTAGTTATTGATCCAAAAGATATCAAACCTCCTACAAATGGAATAATTTAAATTAAAAATGAATAGAATAATCCCTTCAATTATTTTAATTACAACATCACTATTGCTATTCAATTGTTCTGATAACTCTGTAGATGAAATGTTACAATTAAAAAGCAATCAAAGCCTGAGCCAAACAGAACCAGGGGACGATGGTAAAATTAAAACAACAGACCCCGCAGATGATGGTGAAAAATTATCGAGTAATAAAATTGACCCGATAAAAGATTGTCCAGAAAATGACAGAAATTGTAATGGAGTTCCAGACGATCAAGAGAGAAATTAAAAAAGTAAACATTACCAACAAAGAAATTGATTTATAAACACAACTATTTACCTCGCTAACACTTATTTAATTACCATTATTTTTGCTTTAAATAAAAATTTAAAATAAAGTAAAAATGAAAAAAGTATTAGTAGTTTTAGTTATGTTTTTTGGTATAGCAATATTAACAAGTTGTACAGATAACACTGAAAAAATAGCAAAGAATGAAGAGAAAATCGAACATTTCGGTAAAATTGATCCCATTAAAGATTGTCCGCCAAATGACAGAAACTGTAACGGAGTACCTGACGATGAAGAGTAGTTTCTATCTAACCATTTTATGTTTAGGAGTTACTGGACCTTTTTGGCATGTTTTTTATGGAATTAGAGATACTGAGGGCTTGTTTGGTTATACATACATGTCCTCATTTCTTAATTCTTTTGGCAATTATACAAGTATTTTATGCTTAGGCTTATTGCTTAACTTTTCTTCAAGGCATGTAAGCAGTGAATACAAAAAAGTGTTTAGACTATTTTCTTTTATTACAATTTTTGTTGGCTGTTACTTTCTTACATTAATAGTTTTTCCCAAAAAACTTTTATTAAATACATTTGGAATTAGGGATTTCCATCGAATTTTCTATTACATAAGTATGATTGGAATTTGTATTTCTTCTGTGTTCATTTTTATAAAATTTCAAAATGCATTTTTATATTCTGAGGAAAAAATAAAAACTTTAATTGAATTTATTTTTCGAACAAGAAACAATTATTATACTGAGGTTGCATCTAAAGCTTTATATGCTGAAATTCACAACAAAGCCTTAAAAAGCGATAAAACTGTAGAAGAAAACAGTAAAGATTTTGAAGAAGATTTATTGAAAACGTTTGAAAAGATATCTGAATAGTTAGTAATGGGAATAAATAAAATTATACGTAGATATAAAATATTTAAAAAACTTCTTGATAAAGGTTATACCAGTACTTTAAACGAAAAATCTTTCAAAAAAAGCACATTTGATTTAACTAAGGAAAGATTAGAAGAAATGATTAAAGACAATCATCGGCTAGATGAAGAAATTAACCAACATCAAATTGAAATTTTTCTACTTGAAAATGATATCAAAATTAATCATTAATTAATTTATCCCTTTTTGCTAAAAGATCTAATTTGTCTTTTTTTAACTTTTCTAAGACCTGCTCTTTAAATTCATTTTCCATTAGCAGCTTATAAGCTGTGTTTTCCCTAAATTTTTCTTTATTATCAAAAATAAAAGTAATTATTTCCTCAATGCTAAAGTGAGCTAAAGAATCTCTATTAGTTATAAAAATATCATCACTAACACCTAAAACATAATCTGCATTAATGTTGAATGTCTCCACCATTTTCTTTATCACATCAAAATTCGGTTGAGAAATTACTAGGTCCTTTTTAGAATTCCTCCTACCTTTCGTGTAACCATCAATAGTGGTGCTTGACACCCCTAGCTTCTTAGCGAAACTACTATTGTTTAGTCCTAAGACTTCAATTATTTTTTCAATTCTTTTACTAGTAACCATGCTTATTGTAACAAAAAAATGCGTTTATGTTTTTTTATTCTGCGCTTATGTTGTATGTTTGTGTCGCTATATAACAAATATAGCAGATTTTTTTACAAAATAGTCGAATAAAGAATCATGTTACCACAAAATAACTTTCATAGTGCTATGCAGGTATTCAGCAACTTAAATGAGGCTGAAAGAAAACTGTTTTTATCTGTGGTAGCTCCAAATTCAACTGCTAAAACTCCAACAAGAAAAACTCGTAAAACAGTTCAACTTCCAGAATACTATTCAGAGGAGGCCATTTATCAAAGAATGATTGCAAGTTGGAACGAAAAAGTTAGAAAACGTAACGCTAGAAGAAATTTAAAAGAGTCGAATAAAAAAATATAAAGAAACCAAAGGGATAGATGATATCCTCATAACAACCCGCATAACTTCATGATGAAGGTAACATAAATTCGACAATTATTCTTGCGGGTTGTTTCTTTAAAAGTTCATCAAAATATGGCAGAAAATAAAGATTGGGGGACTTTGGCCCAGCACACAACTGGGCCTTTCAATCGTTAAATCTATTACATTAATTGAAAAGAAATTCTTTATTTCTGCCTTCTTACAAAAAGCAAACATAAGTAGTAGTTGTAGTTGAGTTTTAAGTCAATGTTTGGTTAGTTGACAATCAATTTCCCAAGTTGGGTTGATTGATAAAGCACCGTTTAATTAAACGGTGCTTTTAATATTAAAATTTTAAAAAGAATGAATACTAAAGTCGAATTTATGGATAAAATACCATCACAAAAGGTTGAAAAACCAGATTTAATAAATGAAATAATAGTAATTGATCATGAAGAGTTTAACCAGGATAATTAACAAAAAAAGCGGCAAGAATTGAGACCTCGCACCGCTTTTACCAAAGGATCAGATGATAAAATAATTTTAACACCGTACCTATGAACAAATATAGTAATTACGACGTAAACTTTGCGCAAAATTCTACACAAAATTTATCTAATATTGGTTTTTATAATCAGAGAGTTAGAGAATATTTAGCCAACAATGCTTTAGATAGAATCACCCAGTATGCAGTAAACCTTTTTAAGGATAACGCTCAAAGAAATAAACTAACCGATAAGCAATATAACAACGCAGTTGAAGAATTTAACCAAAGAAACGGTTTTATACTACTTAAAAAAGGCTCTGAGCACCAAACTTCCAGTAAATACTATAGTTACATCAACTATCCCTACCTAGATAGATTAGCTGTAAAATTCACAATGGACAAATACCGTCAGTTTGTAAATAATTACAACAAACAGGCAGATAATCAGAACAAGGAAATACGAGACTACAACAACACACAGGTTAAAAATCATTTAGCATTAACCAAAGCGCAAAGAAAACGCAAAACAAGTTTTGAATCCTCTTACAACCATCTTTTTGTTCTTGAATACAATCTTTTGGTTGAAAAACAAAACCAAACTGAAGCCATAGTTCCAAAAAGAAGAATCCAGAAAATCAAATTCCAAAGCGAAATAATATTTCAGGTTTTAGTTGGCTTTTATGTGTCTCAGTTGAGATCACGTAATGCGTATTTAAGAGAAATGAACAAACCCACAAGCGTTTTAAAAAACTCTCTTCCTCCTCCTAAGATAGATCACAGGAAATTAGCTACACATAAAATCGAAGATATACCTAGACTGGACATTTGTAAAAAAACCGCACAAAACCACGTAAAAAGGTTAAGGGAAGCACAAATCCTTATTAACTATAAAAGAATCAACCAAAACAAGCCTATTCAAGTCAATTTTAACCCTCAAATTTTAGAAATTTTGGATGGGAACCCACCAAAATCTAAAACCCCTGAAAATAAAGCACTTCCTACATCAATTGAGAAAAGTTTGCACGATAATAGTGAACCTACTAGAGCCTTTTTAAAAGAAAAAGAAATAAAAGACTGTGCAAATAGCAACAGTCTTAAGAAATGCGGTTCGATTTTGGAAGAAAACGTGATTAGAGGTGCATGTCCTGCGGACAGCTACAAGAACACCAAAGGGATGAATAAAAAAAATAAACCACAGGGCGCCGTATTTTTTCAAAAAACTTCTACCCCTCCTAATACTTACGCCATCCTAACCAAAAATTTCCTTGAAAGAAAAATGGACGAACGAGATCTCGCGGATAAGTTAGCTAATGGAGATTTTGACAATTACCAAGGTTTAAAGTATCACTATTTGCAACAAGTTGCACAATATGCACACGTAAATTTAGAAGACTTTAAAAAGATCATTATACAGGATTTCTTAAAATCATCTGCTAAAATTTGGAAGAACCATGAACAGGTTTATTACGGGAATTGGAAAAAAACAATCAACCTTTTATATGTTCAATTCTTCGAAAGGCTCAATAACAAAGAAACCATAATCAACAAACTCAAAGAATACCGCTGGAAAATAAACTGGGCAAGACAATGGTTCAACAAAAAGAAGGAAGTAAAAGCTCTTTTCCCTTACGCATATTTTGATAGTACAAGAACTCAATCAAATGAAATTGGCTTTTACGGTTTACATAAGATTTGGAAGAAAAATCAAGAATACAAAAAGAAAAATCAAGCTAAAAAAAACAACTTAGTTCAAAGATCAAACGCACGAAAGCGCAGATTATCAGCACAAGAAAAACTAAACAAGGTAATTAGAAGGTTCTATTCAGGTAAAATAAACCACAAGCAACTGTACAATTATGTACAAGACAACCTACCAAATGAATACTTAAAAATGCTACCGAGCATAATATTTAATAACACTGAAAACTTAGCTTAAAAATGGCAATACAGAAACAATGTTCTTGCAGCATTAAGAATAAAATATTTTGCTCAAAATGCTCAAAGGTAAAAATGGTAATACTGTTAAAAAACGAGTTCAAAACTCATAAATACCAGAGTACAAAGGGTAATAATAGGGCAAATCCCGTTTGGTACAATCATCTTAGCAAAAACCGTAAACCTTTTAATGTTTTGGTAAATGCAATGTATAGAAGGTTTAAAGAATCTCAATACTATGGAATGGCAAACTGTGTGAATTTTTACAGCACTGATACTGGTCAACTAATAACCCAAGTTAAACTATAAAAACTACAAAATGAACGTAACCTTGAAATTGAAACCCACAGAAGTATTTTCTATTCAGGAAATTTTAAAAGGAGCTTTTGAATCTCCTGTAAACTTCTACTCCCTAAACTCAGAAGAAAAATTAAGGCATTCTATTGGAACATCATTGTATGATACTTTCACTAGAAAAACAATGAACCTTAAAAGCAAAATGGATCTTATTACTAGCTCTAAGTCAACACAATTAACTCTAAAACACCACGAAGCATGGGCATTAAAATCCTTTTTAAGAAATCATATATCACTTTTAGAAACAGATTTAGAAATACTTGGAGTACAAAAAGCTATTGGTTTCTTAGATCAAAACACATTATAAAAAGCAAATACTTACAAAGTTTGTGAAACTCTTTTTGGATCACCTGACGCATTAAACGAACATAGATACAAGAGAGTAAAACAAATATCAAAAAAACACCAACATTAATTAATTCAAGAACAATGAAATTCGGATATGCAAGAGTAAGTACTCCGTCACAAAATTTAGAAATGCAAATAGACGCATTAGAAGTGTTTGGAGTCAATTCAAAAAATATTCATACTGATATTGCTTCAGGAGCTAAAGAAGACCGTAAGGGATTAGAAGAAATGTTAATGAAACTTAGAGAAGGTGATACAGTAATAGTATGGAAGTCATGTAGATTGGCTAGAAATGTTAAACATATGCTTTCAATGATGGAGATATTCGAATCAAACAAAATTGAATTTAAAAGCATTCAAGAGCCATTTTTAGATACTAAATCTCCCCATGGAAAATTTATCTTCAATGTTTTTACTTCTCTTAATCAAATGGACAGGGAAATAAATAGAGAACGTGTAATGTCAGGTTTGGCTTCAGCTCGTAAAAGAGGTATCAAGGGAGGAAGACCTAAAGGTATCTCGCAAAAACTAAAAGATGTAGCTCCAGGAGTAGTTAGTATGTGGAAAGATGATAACAAATCTATTAAGACTATTCAAAACACCTTTGGAATATCTCAAGGTTCTGTTTATAAATGTCTTGAACATGAAGGAATTGACGTTAAGAGATCAGATCACAAAAATAAAGGAAACCAAAACGCCAAAGGAAAAAGAAAAATCAAGATAAAACGATAATAAAAGTAGTATAACACCTCATTAAAAGAGAGGTGTTATATATACTTGAATACTAAATTTTTTCAAACACAACGGTAACTGAAAAAACTAGAATTGGATTAGTTTTTCCGTCAGTATAACAATCAGTACTTACTTGGATTGGTTTAACACCACCATGTGCTTTTGCAAATTGATTAGCCATATTACTAGCGTCACCAAAACTAATATTAGAAATAAAATTTTGAATCATCTTTTTAGTCTTTTTAAAATTAAATGCAAATGTATGATGTTAGAAAATTTTAATTAACTAATAAACCGTAATTAAAGTAAGGTAAAACCGTAGGTAATCGGAACTACTGAAACATCCGATAAGTTCATTGACATAATTGTAGTAAATAATAATTTTACTAAATTAGCATGGAAGATAACGATATATTTTATGAGTATATAAACAAGTTAGGCACAATTAAGTAACAATTAAAATTTATATAAAATGAGTAAAATTCAGATTACACCCGAAAAAGTTGATTTTGGAACAGACCAAGTATCAATAAAAGATTCTTCTCTATTGACAAAATTAGTTGTAAATCAGAGTGAAACTGTAGAATTCATTAAAAGTGAAATTCCTCAATTCTCTTTAGATGATATTACAATTGATGATATTGGGATAATAACAATAAAAAATCCAGAGTTTTCTAACGCATTAAAAGAAAAGTTTGAAAATTTCAACCCATTAGCAGCTGTTAAAAATGGAGTTTGTGGAGCAGGTTGTTAATGAAAAAGATAAGTCTGGAATTATTCAAGACGCTTTTGACAATTCTAGACTTAATCTAATTATTTTTCCCACCGAACAATGTAATTTCAGATGTACATATTGCTATGAAGATTTTAAAATTGGCAATATGAAAAGTGAGTTAATTGAAAGTATAAAAAAACTAGTTCTAAAGAGAGCACCACAGCTAAAATCGTTGGAATATAGTTGGTTTGGAGGTGAACCTTTGTTGGCTTTTAAATCTATAATAGAGATATTGGAATTCACAAATTCTTTAACTGAAAAATATCCTAATTTTTCAAGCATTTCAAATATAACTACAAATGCCTACTCACTAAGTATTAACAGATTCATAAAGCTTGTTTCAAATAATGTCAAGGTTTTTCAAATATCATTAGATGGTGACTCAACAATACACGACAAAACCAGACTATTAAAAAACGGGAATGGTACCTTCGAAAAAATTTGGAATAACTTAAAGAAAATAAAAGAAACAACTTTAGACTTTGAAATTATACTTAGAATTCACTTTCACCCCAGAAATGCTGAAAAAATGGAAAGTTTAGTATCAAAGTTAAACTCTGATTTTAATGATGAAAGATTTAAATTTTACTTTAAAGCAATAGAAGATTTGGGCGGAGAAAATTCAAAAAATGTTGTAAGAATGTCTCCGATTGAAAAAAATAATATAAAGAAGAGTCTAGAGAGCTTGGTAATAAATCAAAATCAAATTTTCAATCTTAAGAATTCTTATGTCTGTTATGCTTCCAAGCCTAATTCCTTAGCTATTCGAGGAGATGGAACACTAGCTAAGTGCACAGTTGCTCTAGATAAAGAAGAGAATAAATTAGGAAAACTAAATCTTGACGGTACACTTGATATTGATACGAACAAATTAAAATACTGGATGTCAGGATTTGAAAAGTGGGAAATAAACAAACTAGCTTGTCCTCACAAAGCAAATGAAAAAAGTGCCTAACAATGTATAGAAAAAATAGGTGAAACAGTGGTAAAATCAAAGGTTTTAGCTCATATCTAACTTTGTCCTTCACTGAAAGTTCTGTGCTTCAAAATTGCCTAATTTTCATATACTCACCGTTAAATATTATTTACTACAAACACCTTAGTTAAGGTGTTTTTTTATGTCCAAAATTTTAGAAACAAATTTTAAAATAATTGTAGGAATTATGAAATTATTAGGAATAGCAGCAATCATTTACGTTGTATTCAAAATTGTAAGATGGTTAATTGATGAATATTAATTTAATTGTAGTAAAAGAGAAAAGGAACCGATTAAAGTTCCTTTATCAGCCAGATAGCTAATCCCCTTACTAGCTAAATGACTATGCTAAATTATAAAAACCACAGTTGATTTTGAGAACCGTTAGTCGAAAAACAAGTAAGGAGAAGCCTTTTTTCAATTTGAATAAAAAAATATAAACAATAGTCTTATGATAATAAAAGAAGAAAGAATTGAATTAAAGAATAAAAAGTACAGACAAATATTAAATTCATCTGTACCAATACCTTAATGTGCAACCCCTTAATAGCACATATAGGAAAAAATTTGCTAGCTACTCAAATATACGTAAATAATTGAAATTTAATGTTTTACAAAAAAAAGGCAAGAAAAAAGAATTTCAAGCCTTTCTATTCATAAATAAATCTGTGGGAGATCCTTTTATAGAATAGTGTAAAGGTAAAGATAATTATTGAGAAAAAAAGCTCCTAATGGAGCTCCTAAATTAACAAGGAAGTTAATTTAAATGTATTGATAAATATGTTATAGCGTCCCCCCGGACTTTCTAATACATAGCTTATATATAATACAAATTCAAATATAAAAAAAAAACCACCGAGGTGGGCGCTTTTTAGGGAAAATGATTAAAAAAGAACATTATAATCATTCTCTCAAAAAGGAGAATAAAAGTAAGTAAAATATTCATAGTGAAATCACTGAATTTAAATAGTTAAAAACCTGTAGAATATGAAACATTATATACAAGGATTCTTAATAGGGTTAAAACCAATACTCTCAATATTGTTAGTTGTTAATTACTACTACTTGTTAGAGTGGTTAGAAGTTGATTTTTATTCAATTTTTCCTATTGGATTGATTGGGGTGTGCTTTTTAGGGTATCAATTAGAGAAATAAAAGACGATTTTTTTAACTTTAGTATAAATGTACAAATTCCTTATCACAATACTTTATGTTATTGGTTATCCTGATTTAGCTTTTCTACTCCAAACAAATAAATATTCAAATAAGAGAATGAAAAATGATAATGCAACCATAAAATTTAAACAGCAGCCATTTAGCTCAATGCTTTGTGGTCAAACCTGCCTTTCAATGATTACAGGAGAAAGTATAGAAGATATCAGTAAGGAATTAGGTAAAGATTGGGAGACGGATATTTACGAACACATTATGCCGTTTTTATCCAAAAGAAACTATAATGTAAGAGCCATAAAAGTCTTTGATATTACGTTTGAAGAAGTTCCGAATGAAAGTATTATTCTATTTAGATACCCTAACGGAAATGGTCATTTTGTTATTAAACACAATGATAGATACTTTGATCCAGCAATAGGTATTGTTAATCAATATTTGGCAAATAGAAAAATAACCAATTACCTAACATTTGAAAAGAAAGAAGCATAAAAAAACCACTCAAACTGAGTGGTAAAATTGCTATGAAAAAGAAAAATGTATAACCGACCTCCTCGATTATATAGTAACTAAATTAAGAATAATAATTGTTTTGAACAATAGTGATTTAATAAAAATCCGCAACAAAATTGCAACAAGGGAATTAAGTTGTTGCACGAGTTCACACAAACCCTAAACTTTAATTAACAGCGAGTTACAGGTATTTATTTAACCCTTGCAACAAAAATGCAACAGAAAACCAACAATGTTGCAACAAAATTGCAACAGAAATTAACAGCAATGAAACAACAATTTGAGGAACAAAAGAAATTGAAAATCGAAGAATTAAGAAATAACCCTATTGGGACTAAAAAGGACTTATCCAATAAATATTGGAAGCTACCTACTTCATTTTTAAGAGAAACTATCAATAAAATTATTTCTGAAGCTCGGAATATAGAACTTATTGAAGCTAAAAAAGTAAAATCAATTACTCCCAAAGAATACTATATGTTTGTTAAGGAAATCGAAGGTATTGAATTAATATAAACATTTCTATCTGTTCTAATCGTAAAAGGAGTGCAAATTGCACTCCTTTAGACTATATAACTTTGGTTCTTCATCCCCTAACCTGAATTACCAGTCTAAATTGACGTTATATATACTCTAACCTTACAAACTATTTCTAGAAAATTAATCTTTTTTAGTAAATACACTTATAAGTTTAAAATCATCTATGGTTCTGTTTATTATAAGCCTATTTCCGTCCATAGTTGAACTAATAGCTATCCTCATTTCTCCATCATTAAATTTTAGAGAATATCTATTTACAGACTCAGTATTCCATGTTCCATTTTTATCACCTGAAGACTGACAAGATCCTCTATTTAAATCAAATGTTTCCGAAACAAAACTTCCATTTGGTTTGAAATTAATAGTCGATTTTTTTTGACAAGTAGTAGTTACACTTTTATCATTCAAAATGAACTCTACAAGATGCCATTCTCCAATTATATCTTCTTTTATAGTAATAGTGTTATTTGAACTTGAACAGGAAACCAAAATCAGTGTAGTTAAAACTAAAATTATTTTTTTCATATAAATAGATTATTTAATTAAGTTAAATGTTTTTTTATCCTTATCATAAATAAAATTTAACTCAATCTTACTTTTCTTTTTTGTAATCTCATTTAAAGATTCTCCACTAAAGACAGCATCAGTAAAAGAATCGTTATTAATATCTTTGAAGGTTAATTGTAATTCCTTTGGAACAAAAGTTTCTTCTAAATTTCCTCTTCCAATTGTTTGAATACTCCAATTATCAGTGTTTAAAAAATCCTTAATCAAATTATCTTCCATACCATAAAAATGATGTATTCCGTTGCCTTTAAATGTAACTTCCGTAATTACAAGAAAAGGATTCTCGTTCTCAAAAATTTTCTCAAAACTATAAGTGTTACCTAATAACTTGATAAGTACATCATTATTTTTATTTGTAACAACATAAGTTTTTCCTGTATAATTAATATTGGATTCTGTAGAAGTTCGTGTTTCTATAAAGTTTACTTTTTCTGATGTACCATAGATGCTAATAGGAATTGAAAAATTAATTCTAGCATTAACATAGTCATCTCCATAAACCTTTTGAAGTAATTTAATCTCTTCTTTTTTTGTTTCTTCCAACCCTTTTTGTTCTTTAGTCGTAGCTGGCCCCGCACAACCAAAAGTTGCAAACATTAAAAATATATTACTTAATAAAATAACTCTTTTCATAATTTAAAATTTTATTTGGATATTCAACTTTAAGACTACAGCAAACTCCTAAATCTAACTTCGATATTCTTTTTTCTTCCTAAAAACCATGTTAATTCTATATTTTGTGTCGCTTGCAAAAACATCATCATTTTTTCCTGCTTCAAAACCAGAAGTGTCTCCACTAACATTAAATGCATCTATATACTCATAACCTAATTTAGACATTGAATTAAGTAAGTCTGTTTGATTTCTAACACGTAACTTATCTCCATCCTGCAAAATTTCTTCAAGGTTTTCTAATTCTTTTTTGTAGGGAGATCTTTTATATTCAATAATGATATCAATCCCTCCTAAAAGCTTTGTGTTCTCTGAAGTTATAACTATATACTCAGGAAGACTATTGATATTTGAAGAAGCACTACGTGTAACTTCTAATTCTTGTGAAAATGCACTAGAAGAGCTTAAAACAATGACTAACCCTACTAAAAAAAATGTTTTTAACTGTTTCATAATTTTTAAATAAAAAATACTTCAATAAGTACCTATTAAGGCCTTACTGAAGTATACGTTTATAATATTCGTAATAATTTAAAATTACTTATCCAATTTCTTCTCCAGTGATGATAAGTAATTACATTAAGCTGTTAGTCGAATAAAACTAAATATTATTACAAAAAAAGAAATATTTATAATGCTTCTAATTAATATAATGCGTTATAGATTTTTTTATGTTTCCTTGTTATTAAAATTGTTGCAAACCTGTTGCGAGTTTGTTGCAAATATGTTTCGCTATTACTCTAACCCCTTATAAATAAGGGTTACACTTCTATACATCCGGCCTTTAGACTGTTGCAAAATTGTTGCTGCATTGTAGATTTACTGGTAAACTTTCTTTGAAGACTTATATTTAACCTAATCAAAATTTTGGTTTAATCACTAATTTACCTGATATATACTTAAATTGATTAAACGTGAGTAAAAGCAATAAGTTTCACAGGGTATAAGCGCTACATTTTTCTTTAATGTTTTCAAGAGCAATGAGAATTTTTTTTAAATCAAGAGTTTCGTTTCGAAATGTCAATACCCCTTCAACTTGATTATATGCTCTTTGATAAAATTTTGGAATTCCCCATTTTTCAGGTTTAAAAGGGGTAAAAGCGAGATCAATAAAACTAACACTTGATTGATCTTCGAATAAAGCTTCGATCCGTTCGTCATAGTGTTCAAAATGATTTCGAAGATTTCTATTAGCTATAATATTATTTTCATTTATACATAATAATTCTCGTAACTTCTTACCTCGTTCTTTGCTTTTTTTTGATATAGGCCATAGTATTTTAGAAACATTTCCTGTTGCCACAAGAATAGATTGAATTGAACACCATGCTTCTATATGATCGAAATTTCCAGGATCAATAGGTAGGCGGGTTGCTGCTTGTTGAGCAATTTTTATCTGAAAAATTATTTCACTTAAATAAACTGTATAGATAAATTCTTTCATGGAAACTTATAAAATTATTAATTCGTTTAAAATTAATTAAATTAACATCGTTTATCAATAGTTTTCTCTGTTGCTAAATTGTTGCAGTATTGTTGATTTGCTGTTGCAACTGTTGCACTTTTGTTGATTTTCTGCTGCAAATATGTTTAGGTATTACTCTAACCCCTTATAAAATAAGGACTACACTTCTATATATTCCAACTTTTAGACTGTTGCAACAATTTAGCAACAGAGAAAGCTATAATAGTAAGAAGAAAAGTAATTTACTTACTTATTTTTAGTAAACGACCATTTTATACAATTTATATTTTATAGTTTATTTTAGGTTTGTCAAAATTTATATAGTGAGAGAATCTAACAACAATCATCAATACTCTGAACTATATCCTTCCAAAGGATTAGAAGATTTCATATCACTTTATTTTGAAGCAAAAAACCTTTCTGATAAACCTAAAAAAGTCACTATTTGTCCTGATGGGTACTTCAAACTTATAATTCAAGTAAAAGAAAACAAAATAACATCTTATTTCCTAACTGGTATTTGGGTAAAAGAAATTGAAATTGTTATACCCGCTAAAGTAACTACTTACGGTGTAAAGTTTAAAATAATAGCCTCTGAAGCTATCCTAAAAAGAGAAATAAAATCTATACTAAACTCAGTAGAACAACTAAATTTTAGCAAATTTGACATTAATAATTTAAACATTAATTCTTTTAAAAGTATTACTAAACAGTTAGAAGATAAATTTTATAAAGAACTCAATTCTGAAAACGAAATTCAAGGAAATAGATTAAGGTTAAGCCAATTTCTATATAGTAATCATAAAGATATTCAAGCCAATGAAGTTGCTAATCAGATTTATTGGTCACATAGACAAATAAATAGATATTTAAATAAATATATAGGAGTAACATTAAAAAAGTATTTGAATATCCAAAAATGTTACCGTTCATATTTACATATAAGAGAAGGTGATTTTTTCCCTGAAAAAGGGTTCTTTGATCAAGCCCATTTTATAAGAGAGGTAAAAAAACATACAGGACAAACACCTACTTCACTATTTAAAGATAAAAACGACCATTTTATACAATTGAAGAATATTGATAAGCTATAAGTTTGAAAAAAACTTAAACATGCGAATCTTAAAACAAGAAATTTATTTTCCTATCATTGTAGGAATACACCTTATTTTTTGGTGTATAGATCTTTATTTTTTTAGCGGAAACTTTACTGAAGTTGATTCAGACACTATGTTTTTTGGCAGGTTACAAAATGTATCTTGGCAAAACCCTCATAGAATTATTGGAGAAATTTTCTCTTCATGGGTAGTAACTGTTTTTGCTTTCAATTTTTTAATGGCAACTAGGGCTAAATGGGTAGAAAATCTATTCGGAGGTCTAGATAAAATGTATTTAATTCATAGACGCTCTGGTGTTATAGCTGTTGTATTGTTACTAGCTCATTTTATAGTAGTTCCTAGAGCAATTGATTTCAATCTAGGAAAACCTTTAGGCTTCTATGCATTAGTTTTAATTCTTATAGGTGTTATTGTATCGACTGCACCTTTTTTCAAAAGAAAGATACCATACCATAAATGGATAAACTTTCATAAACTTATGGGTGTTTTCTATGTTTTAGGTGTTATACATGGTTTCATGGTAGATAGCTTAATAAAACAATTACCAATTACACGAATCTATGTTTTTACAATAGCTATTATTGGTGTGATAGCTTGGATTTATAGAGCTTTCTTATTTAATTTATTCAATAAGAAATTAAATTATAGTGTAAAACAAGTAAAAGACCTTGGTAATAACATTACAGAATTAGAACTATTTCCTGAAAACAAATCTCTTAATTTTAAAGCTGGCCAATTTGCCTTTTTCACGTTCCCTAGTATTAGTAAAAGGGAACAGCACCCTTTTACAATCAGCAGTCACCCTCATCAAGACAACTTAAAAATTACTGTTAAAGGGTTAGGAGATTACACAGACGATTTTGCTGAGAAAATAAAAGTTAAAGATAATGTCTTTGTTGAAGGCCCATACGGCAAATTTTCTTCAGCTTATTCAAAGGAAAAGGAACAAATATGGATCGCCGGTGGAATAGGTATCACTCCTTTTTTAGCTCTTAAAAATGATTACTATACAAATAAGGTAATGCTATACTGGTGTGTAAATAAAGAAAGTGAAGCTGTTTATAAAGAAGAGCTAGAAACCATAGCTGTTTCTGATCCTCTTTTTGAATTTGTTTTATGGAATTCAGAAAAAAGAGGACACATTACTGTAGATGATTTAAGTATAAGAGAGCCAGAAAAGAAGGCATATCTTATTTGTGGACCAAAAGCATTAAAAGAAAGTATTACTAAGCAATTAAAACAAGAAGGAGTTAAGCAAAGTAATATTTATGATGAAGAATTTACATTCAGATAAACAATAAAAAATGGATAAAAATAATAATCCTGTAATTAAAGCAGTCGTTTCAATCAGACATTTAGCTTTAGGCTTGTCAACTAATTGGTCAAATATGAAATCAATTGGTAACAATTTCGAAAAAGAGATGAATATAGTTTCGTCTATCGTAGAAGAATTTACTGATGCGAAAACTAAAAATCAGTGGGAAAGTGAGAAAAACAAATATCAATATAACTTAAGCGAATTAAAACGAATTTTATCCAACACTATTAATAAAATTAAAGATAAAAATTCAGAAAACTTATCCAGTGACTGGAACTCCTATCAAGGCTTTTCTAATGACATGACCCTTACTCTATCCAATATGCAAACTATTGGAGAAAACATTGCATCAGAAGACATAAAACACAAATGGACACAACATTGGAGCTTGTTAAATGAAGCTCACAAGCAATTAAAAAATGAAGCTGAGGCATGTTGTTTACAATTAAGAATGATTGAAGAATACAGTCCTGAAGAGGTAAGTAACTTAACAGATACAATTTTAAAACACATTCCCGTAAAGTACTCTATAGAAGAAGCTGAAAAATATTCTAAAGAATATATGGAAGCCTATGAAGCTATAAAAAATGAAGCATCTCAAAAGAAAAATCTTTGGGATAAATTTTTAGATATTCTTGCTGGAGGAGTAGAACAAACACCTGCACAAAGAGTAATGATGCGACGATGGGTTAATGGAGAAAAAGGAGACAATTCACTTTAAATATAAAAATGAGGAAAACAATTTTAATAGCAATAACAATAATTAGCATTATTGGCTGTGCAGAAAAAAAGAAAAAAGAAACAATTAAAAGCGAAAATCATAAAGAAGAACTTAATAATTTTAATGTTACACAGAATTATGCTGTAATTTTTAAGTGGACTACAAAAGACGAAAAGTTTGTAGAAGATAATACAGTACAGCAAGCCGATCAACTTCTAAAAATGTGGAAGGAAAATATTGTAGAAAATGTATATTACGATAGTAGTTCAAAGGTTGATAAATTTTCTTATTTCCCAAACATTACATTCTTTTTAAAAGCTCAAAATAAAAAAGAAGCTGAATCTATTTTAGATAATTTAACCTTTATTAAAAAGAATATAGCTAGCTATACTATTTATCCTGTAGGAAATCTTTGGTTAAAGCGAAATATTGATGCAATAAATAAAAAAGGAATTACAAAATCTTATATCTCAGTATGGACCACAAAATCAAAACCAAGTGATGATGTTATAACGGCTCAAAATGATTCATTAATGAAATTATGGAAACAAGGAACAATTGAAAACGCGTATTTCGATATTGAAGGAACACAAGTTGAGAATAATAAAACTGACTTTGTCTTATTTGTAAATTCAAATACAAAAGAAGAAGCGAAGTCACTATTAAACAATTTGCCTTTTATCAAAAATAATATTGCTTCTTATAAACTACATCAAGTAGGAGTTTTTTGGATGGGGATATATAATAACTAGTACTAAATACAATTATACTATACTGCAACTAAACATATACTTCTTTTTATTGCACTATGAATAAAAAGAATTCTAAAATATTATAAATCATATAAAATGAACAAAACAAATTTATTATTACTAAGTGGAATCAGCATGCTCTTAGGTGGGTTGTCAATTCTATTCTCTCATAATATAGGTATTACAACATCTAAAATCGCAACACCAATATTATTTATAATCAGTGGTCTTATGGCAATGCAATTTGCTAATGCAAACAAAACACACTCCATAGCAAAAACTTATCATTTATTACAAGGTATAGGTATGATTGCCTTCGCTATAGCTATTATTTTTCTACCAACATCTTTAGAATCATTTTTAACAATTGTCACTTTTTTCACAATGGTGTACGGTATACTAGAAATAATTTTTTCTTTTTCAGTGTTAAATACAAGTCACAAATTAAAAATGAACATGTTAATTGTTCGAATTATATCTGGTGCTTTTAACTTAATTGGAGGTTTTATTCTATTTATGGCACTTTTAAATAATGTTAAAACAGGGCTAACAGTAGCTGGAGTATTAATAGTATCAGCAGGTTTATCTTATACTATTTTCTCTTCAAAAATAAAATAACTTAATTCAGCTTTCTAAAACTAAAATCAAGAAAATACTTGATTAATACTTTTTGTAGAGATAATAAAATAAGTTAATTGTTTTAATCTAAAAAGGAGTTTATCAAAGTAGCCCATGGGGCAATAAAATGGATAAACTTCTTTTAATTAGAATTTATGAATTCAATAAAATTTGTTTTTAAACCTGAAAATATAGCTTATAAGTTTAAGGTGTTTTTAACGTCAATTTAAACTGGTAATTCAGGTTAGGGGATGAAGAACCAAAGTTATATAGTCTAAAGGAATGCAACAATAGATATGTCCTGGGGGACTATCAATATTTAAAGGAGCTTTTATAGTTCCTTTTTTTACCTACACTTAAATAGTGACATAAACCACTTCACTTTCTCCATCTAATTCTTCAGAGAAAAACTCTTTGTATTTCTTTGGGGTTACCTTTTATAACCCTTCTTCCCAAACCATATATTCACCAACACCGTAGCGGCCTTGGTTATGCATTACAAAACTATAAACTGTGATTAATGCATCTGGTAAATGGGTCCAACCTTGATCACCTTTAAAATTTCCTGTTTTTGTTATCTGTTGCAGATGAGTAATAAAACCGCAACAGTTGTTGCAACAGTCTAAAAGTTGGAATATAGAGAAGTGAAGCCCTTGTTTTATAAGGGATTATAGAATTAGCGAAACATGTCTGCAACAAACTCGCAGCAGAAAATCAACAATGTTGCAACAAATTTGCAACAAAAATGCAACAGCCGCAACAGAGAAAACTATAGTTTTATCAATTAAGAAAGCAATTAACATTACAAGAGTTTTTTTCAAAGTCAGGAAAATTTGATTTCCCTTAACAAAAAAGAGGGTAATTACCCTCTTTTTTAGTTTTCGTTCCGTATTTTGCTTATATTTGCAGGGTAAATTCTTGTTTTTATGAATTATTCTGATATAGATAACTTGCTTAAAACCATCTTTTCTGAAGATAAATCTATTGATATAAAGGAAATGTTTGAAGAAAAGTTAGATGAACTTAAAGTTAGTAAAACTAAAGTTTTAAAGCTTCTTAAAATAGATAAAGATGTTTTTGAGCAGATAATTACTGGTACAGCAAAACAGCCGAATCTAATACATGTAATCAAAATAGCCGAGTTTTTAGATGTTCCAATTGATAAATTCATAGAAGTTGTTATAAAGAATCAAAGTACGGATAACATAAAATCCATAGAAAGTGCTAGAAATGCAACCTTTCTTCTTAATAAATTTGATGTAAAAACCTTGACTAAATTTGGCTTTTTTAATTCAAAAGATGATACAAGTGAATTAATAAAGAGGATTTTATCATTTTTTGGGTTTGATAGTATAAGGGAGTTTGAGCAACAATTAGATACTCCATTATATAGTTCAACTAAGAGGAACTTCTCAGATAAAATGAAAGACTTTTGGATCAAATCTGCATACCAAACGTTTAAGGTTATAGATAACCCGAATGATTATGACAGGAATAGATTAAAAGAAATAATTGTGAAAATAAAGCCATATTCACAGGATGTTAAAAATGGATTGTTTACAGTTTGTAAGGCTCTGTACAATGTCGGTGTAACGGTAGTTTTTCAAAACTATTTATCAACTACCCAAGTTAGGGGAGCGACTTTTATTGTAAATGAAAAACCTTGTCTTGTATTAACTGATTTTAATAAGAGTTATCCTAGTATTTGGTTTACGTTATTGCATGAGCTTCATCATGTGTTGTTTGATTTTGAATTAATCAAAAGTAATAGCTTCCATTTAACTGGAGATCCAGATCTTTTTTTGATCGAGGAAAAAGCAAATTCGTTTGCTAGGGATTTTTTCTTACCGGAGGAAAAGTTCCATTTTATAAAAAGACATATAAAGAACCCTTATTTAGTATCTAAGTTTGCTGATGAGAATGAAATACATGTGTCTATAGTTTATTCTTTTTTTATATGGTACCAAGATAATTTGTATAATAAAAAGTATTATGGAGCTTTTAAAAATTATTACCCAGATTATAAGGCGTCATTAAATAAACTTAGCCCATTATCGTGGGATAGTGAAACCATAAAAGAAGCAGGTAAAAGAATAAAAGAAATATTGGAAATTAATTAAAATTAATATATGTCAGACAAAAAGAAAGTAGCAAAAGAACAAAAGATCTCTGAATTTGAGTTAGAGAGACTTGAACTTTTACAAAAAGCAAGTGAAAAAGTAGGAAAGCAATTAACTATAAATCCAGAATTAGGAAATCTTGAGGAAATAGATGAACTAAGAGATTTAGTTGGAAATGATTTTGAGAACCCTGAAGAAAAGTATAATGTTTATTATAAGGGAATTCGAAAATTATTAATGGATTATTTACCTAAAGGTAAAGATTATAAGGAAATACGAGATATTATTTATGATGAGAAAAATATATTTTTAACCTTAGGTAAGCGTAAGTCCGATAATAACGGTTTGAGAGGAGCAGATGGAAGAATGACCTTTCAACCTGTAATGAATGAAATCTTAGATATAATTATAAAATGGGTGGCGGAATCTCAAAACGCATTTGATTTATATAGAGCATTTTATGAGTTAAATGAAAGATATGGTTATGGTCATGAGGAGTATGATGAATCAACTTTAAAAGTAGCTAAAGCAATGATGAAGTTAAGTGATAAAAATTAGAGAAAACCGGGTTGAATTTCTCCGTTTTTTTAATATTAACCTAATTGTACTTTTGGTTTTATAGATTATTCTTTGAATTAAGATGAGAATTTACCAAAATTTAATTTTTATTAATGACAGCAAAATGTTTTAAGAAATAATCTATAAACTAAAGAGTGAATTAGGTTTTAATCAGAGAAATCAAACTAATTGTTCTTATTCTATAGTTTTCATTATTCTGTTTTGTTGAAAAAAAGACAATCATAGTTTTTGACTTTACGTGCCTTTCAATATACAGAATGTTAAATTAAGAGAAAAAAAAAACCTAAAGCACAATGTTTAGGTCATGAATAATTTTTTTAAGTGCAACACTAAAGCGTAATGAATAGCTAGGCACTTTCTGATGCAAATATACGAGATTTACAATTGATAACCAATTTTTTCTTTAATTATTGATTCAATAAGCGGGTTATTTTCATATTCTTTGAACAATTTATTTATTTCAGAGTTCATATCATTATTTCTATCCGTAGAAATGTTTTTTAAAATATAGGATATTGTTTTTATTCCAGCATCTAATGATTGATTATTATTGTCGTTAAATTTAGTCCTTGGAATTTTATATATACCCTTAGGAAGATTCAAATCAAATAATACACCTGCATGAGCACAGATATTTCGAATAAACTTTATAGTGTGAATAAAATTTATAAATGTTTTAAGGTTGTTTAAACCGTAAAGTTTTGAAATTTCTTTTTTAAGTTCCTCATTCTTTAACGAATTAAAAACAGTGACAATCCCTCCAAATGACAAAAACTCAAAAGCTTTCCAGGTTGGCGCATATTTATCGTTTCTGTATTTTAAATGATGAAGTTTTATTTGCTTATTCTCCTCTTTAAATCTATCTGTGTATAGTTTTGAATCTAATCTTTCTATAAACCACTCAGTCATTATTTTTGGATTAGTATACCAAACAGGATCTTCTTTATATTCATTAGAAACATAATAAATAACCTTAGTTCTAAAATTAACTTCTATACGCTTTAAATATTTCAATAAAATATTTCTTAAATCTACGTCTAAGTAATAAAGATTTATAACATTAGAGAACAACATATTATCACCAAAATTATGGTCCTCATCAATTTCAAAAGGAAACCAATAAAATCCGAGTCTATAGTAGCCAATATCTAGTAATATTTCTTCAGCTTTTTCCTCTCCGCAATCGAAAATCATTCCCCTTTCTTTTAAAGTTAAAATTTGTTCTTCTATAGTTGTTGCTTTTTTAGACATTTTGAATAGAAAAGTTATAATATATTAATGAATGCCAACCGTATATGTATGGCGTGTATCTCAAAGGGTATGGACTATACACTTTGTTAGCATCGGTTATTTTTTGATCTTGCACATTTGAACAAATTCGAGCCCCAAATTTGTAATTCGAATTGTTTCGCTATCATAAACTTCAATGTCAATATCAAGCGACGTGTCATCAGGGTCAGTATCAGATTTTTCAGCATTATACACCTCAACTTCAGGTTCCCATTTTACAACTCCTAAAGCAACTAAGTTTGAGATCATTAATTCTAAATCTGTACGTTCGATTTTGTTCCCTTTTGAAATCTCTTTTAGTGAGAATGAAAACCAACGTAATGGATAATCTTCTAATTCTCTTTCGGGTTTAAATAATTGGTCCCTTTTGGCCTTCTCATACCTTGCTTGACGCTTTTTAATGAACAAATCATGTAGAAAATCAAGAAGTATAGCCTCCTCATTTGAAAGTTTACTAATTATCTCAATACAATTTTGTTTTAGCAAAGTTTTTCCTTCAATAAGCACAACATTCGTTATCAATTTCGACCACTTTTCCTGAAGGTCTGGGTTTTCCTCCAAGGAACTGAATTGAACTAGAGGCGCAAGCACCTTTAAATCAATTTGCTTAGGTTGTAATCCACTTTTTTCTACATATTGTTGGGCTTTAGTTAATATCTTCACTTGGTTTTTGAATCTTCTAAGTCGAAAATTATCTGCAAATGTTTCAGATATTTCTGTGATAGAGGGGCCCAAAACTGCTTTAATAGCTTGTTCTCCTTTGTCTAATAATTGTTTAGGTAAATTCAATTCTTTTGCGGTTTCGCTTAATTCTCCCATATCAAATTTTTATTGGTGCTAACTCCTTATATACTGACTTGTATTAACATTTAACCTGCTCAGTCAAATGATAAAAGGAAATTTTATTTAATTTATCAAAAATTTAGTTAGATGAAGCAATTTATAATAAATGAAATTAACCTCATTAAGGAAACCCATAAAAAGGGTAAGAAAAAACATACTTAATCAAATTTTCCAAATTCACGCATATCTAATTCTTTGTGAATTTTAGTATGACATTTACTACATACTGACAACAGATCTTCTAAAGTTTCATTGAACAAGTTATCATATGTTAAATGATGAACATGTTCAGCTTTGGAAACTTTGCATTCTTGACACATATTTTCGTCTCTTTCTAACACATCTTTTCTTATTCTCCTCCATTTAGTTGATTTTAAATACCTAACATATTCTGCATACTTCGATGTTTCGTAATTATTTCTCTCAATACTTTCTCTAAGTAAACTATATTCTTGTAACCTTTCTTCTCTCCAAAAAGTAAATTTATTATGATTAAATTCAGATCGGATTTGAGACATGAATTGCTTATGACTTAGAGGTTTCGTTTTAAATGCTCCTCCACAATGCAAACATTGATAAAACAATCTCTTAATGTTATTGTCATAATATTCAATCGTGACAATCTTATATGGAGATCTACAACAATCTTCAATTTTAGTATTAACCATCATTTTACATTCACAACAAGACAAAACATTATGATAAATTCCCTCATTGATAATTTCCCAGCGCGAATTCTTGCATCTGTAACATTCTAGACTAAACATATAACAAATGATTTATACTAATTCATAATCATATTTATCAGACCAATCTTCAGGTAACTGCCCTCCTATTTCTCGCAAATATTTTCTTGTCACTTGCTGATCTTTATGACGCATTATATCCTGAATTTTCAAAACTGCTTGGTATTCACTTAAACCTTCCTTAATGAATTGATAATATAAGCTTAGAGCAGCTGTATGCCTGAATGAGTAAATTCCATAATCTGATGATAAACCAAAATGATCCTTAATTTTTTTGAACCTTCTGATAAAAAAATCTTCTCTTGACTTTACTTTTTTCGTTTCCCAATAACCAACAGAATTATCTTTTCCGAAAACAAACATTGTTGGTGCATATTTTTTCAAATCTTTATTTTTAAAAAATACTTGCAAAGGTTTTACAATTCTAATATATGCGCGAGCTTCAGTTTTGGTTTCTATATCAATGACGTTATCATCTAAATTAACATTTCTTACTTCCAAACGAACTATTTCAATTGGTCTTAAAAAAGAGTACCACATAACTTTAATGAACTGATATAAATATGGTTCATTAGCTTTAGTATAATTTAAGATATCAATTAATTGTTTGTTTGTAAATGGTTTATTCTTTTTAGACTTACTTTTAAGTAAAGGGATCTTTTGAACTATATTTTCATTCACAATTTCTTTTTCTACCAACTCAGTAAACATTGAAGACAAAAACCTTCTATGATTATTTCTAGTAGTATTTGAATTAGATCCGCTATTTTTTAAAACATGATCCAAATAAAAAGAAATATGCTTTTTTGATAAATCTTGTACAGGTAAATTGTGCAAACTTCTTTTCTTTAACCAAACTGAAAAAGATTCTAAATAACTTTTGTTAACGTCTTTTGTTGATTCCTTCCAAGAATTTTTTTTCTGTTCATAAGCTAATTCAACTGCTTCTACAATGTTGAAGTTACTTTTATTAACATTTTTCTTTTCTTTTGCCAAAAGTTGCTTCTCAACAAAGGGGTTATATCCTTCTTGTAAAAGTCGTGTTAACACCTTTTTTACATTTTGAGCTGCAGCTTCTCTTAGTGCAATTGTTTTCAATTTATTGATTCCTTGACGTTCTGCGAATTTTGTCATCACTCCAGTTTCTGGATGACGGAAGTAATAATAAACGCACCAATAACCTTCCAAGGAAACTACTTTCTTCCCGTTTACATCTTTTTTATGTCTATATATTTTAGGTGGTGTATACAATTTTTTCAAAAAAGTAAATGTAAAATTATTTCCTGAATTTCTATGTACAAACCTATGTACAGAAGTGTTTTTTCGACTCATAAAAAAAAGCTTTAAGAGTATTTTAAATCTCTCAAAGCCTTATTTTACTTAACTTGGTACGGGTGAAGGGAGTCGAACCCCCACGCCTCACGGCACTAGATCCTAAGTCTAGCGTGTCTACCAATTCCACCACACCCGCGTGTTTTTGAATTGTGCCTGCAAATATACACAAACTATTCAAATTTCATAGGTAAAAACAGTAAAAGAGTCAAAAAAAATCAACCCCTTTACTATCTCACTCATTCTCAACTAAATCAATCTATTCTTTCAAACACAATCCCCTTTCCATTCCCATCAATTCCGTTGGTGAAAACCATTCTATCTTCACTTAAAAATTTACACGAAGTAATAATTGCCCAAGAAGTGGTAATCTTGTTTAAAGCAGCATAAGCACCTCTTCCAAAATCTAAATACAAAACACGATCTTCCGGATAGTAACTGTAAATAGCACCCGCCAATTCATTAGTAACATCCGTATAATTTGCATAACAACTGTTAGCACCTAAATCAATTTGCGCCTCTTTTTCATCGGTAAAAAAAGTATATACATCATCTTTTACACAATCGGTCATCTCTTCATCTAATATTTCAGCTTTGTAATTAGTATAAAAATGAGTGATTCTCCATTTTTTAGAGCTATTTGCATGTAAGAGCTCTAGTTGCGAGGCATCAATACCTTCTTTTTTAGCAAAGTCTTCAGAATCTGAACAAGCCATTAACGAAGTAAGCAATACGAACAGTACAGTAATTTTTTTCATAGTTTTTATGTTTTTAATTAGACGATTGTTTTGATTTCAAACACTGTACCAAAAAATTTAACAAGCTCAGTTATCCACTTATTCATTGAAAGCAAAATATATGTCTAAAAAAAAAATTAAATTCGCATAACATTCATTTTACATATACATAATGGAAACCATTCAATCATATATAGAAAAAAACAAACAACGTTTTATCAACGAATTGGTCGATTTATTAAAAATCCCATCAATTAGTGCAGATCCAGCCTACAATCAAGATGTATTAAATACAGCAGATGCCATCAAAGAAAGCTTAGAAAAAGCTGGATGTGATAAAGTAGAAATTTGCGAAACACCAGGATACCCAATTGTATACGGTGAAAAAATTATAGATCCGAATTTACCAACGGTTTTGGTATACGGACATTACGATGTACAACCAGCAGATCCTATTGAATTATGGACCTCACCTCCTTTTGAACCTGTAATTAAGAAAACAGACATTCACCCAGAAGGAGCAATTTTTGCCCGTGGTGCTTGTGATGATAAAGGACAAATGTACATGCACGTAAAAGCTTTAGAATACATGACCCAAACCGGGAACTTACCATGTAACGTAAAGTTTATGATTGAAGGAGAAGAAGAAGTAGGATCAGAAAGTTTGGCTTGGTTTGTACCTAGAAACAAAGAAAAGTTAGCCAATGACGTGATTTTAATTTCAGATACTGGAATGATTGCCAACGATATTCCTTCAATTACCACAGGTTTACGCGGATTAAGTTATGTAGAGGTAGAAGTAACAGGACCCAACAGAGACTTACACTCTGGGTTATACGGAGGAGCTGTTGCCAATCCAATTAACGTCTTAAATAAAATGATTGCTTCCTTACACGATGAGAACAATCATATTACCATTCCAGGATTTTACGATAAGGTAGAGGAATTATCTCGTGAAGAACGTGATGAAATGGCCAAGGCACCTTTTTCTTTAGAAGCTTATAAAAATGCTTTAGATATTGACGATGTATATGGAGAAGCAGGATATACAACCAACGAACGAAATTCTATTCGTCCTACCTTAGATGTTAACGGAATTTGGGGAGGATACATTGGTGAAGGAGCAAAAACCGTAATTGCATCAAAAGCCTATGCAAAAATCTCAATGCGTTTAGTACCTAACCAAGATTGGGAAGAAATTACCGAGTTATTTAAAACTCATTTTGAAAACATTGCACCAAAATCGGTAAAAGTAAAAGTAACACCTCATCATGGAGGGCAAGGATATGTAACTCCAATTGACAACATTGGATACCAAGCAGCAAGCAAGGCTTACCAAGAAACCTTTGGCGTTACACCAATACCACAAAGAAGTGGAGGAAGTATTCCTATTGTAGCTTTATTTGAACAAGAATTAAAAAGCAAAACAATTTTAATGGGATTCGGGTTAAACTCTGATGCAATTCACTCACCAAACGAACATTTTGGAGTTTGGAATTACTTAAAAGGAATTGAAACCATCCCGTATTTCTATCAATACTTTACAGAATTATCTAAGTAAATATTGGGACCTAAAGAAATACATATTCTTAGCAGACAATATATTTTATCAACTTATCCCAATGAGATGCGAATGTCTCATTGGGTTAAGAATTTACAACTCAAAAGAGCTAAAGACAATCACATTCTTCTAGACCTCTTCAATTCATCTTGGCACTTAGACACCTTCCAAGAAAAAGAAAACAAACTCATTCTTACCGTTCAAAGATACCCAGATCGCTCTATAGATCATATTTTTGAACTTGACTTTGATTTAAATGAAGTCCAGTATAGAAACACTGAGCGTCCTCTTGAAAAAATTCAATCATTGTTTTACTAATTACTCAACACTAGCAACTAACAAAAACCTACACAAAACACTACAAATATATAGTTGCGAATATTGAAGTAATAACATTCGAAACTCAAAACTAAAAAGATCGTCATTGCGAGTAAAACGCAAGCACTCCGTCTATCTATAACTTAAAACCTGAAGTTAAAAACTAAACACTAAGAACTAAAAATTCAACACTGAAAAACTAGATTACTTCAGCCGTAACCTTCTTCACAATAACGAATGTATTTTCATCAAAATAACTGCAAAAAAATATATAATGAAGCAAAAAATCCACAACCAAAACATATTTTTTTGTAGCTTGTTCACTAAAAAGAACAACTATGATTTTAACAAGAGAAAAAAAGGAAAATTGGACTGCCATTGAAAAAATAAGCTTCCGTGTCATCTTTTTATACATTAGCCTTTACATTGTAGCCCTCTTCTCTTCCCCGCTATGGAAACCATTTGTTAATTGGATGGCTACTACGGTATTTCATATCGATTATGATTTTTCTTCCAACGGTAGAGGAAGTGGAGATACTACCTATGCTTATGTATTGCTCACTTGTATTTTATTACTTACAGTAATTGGAAGTATTGTTTGGTCAGTACTCGATCGTAAACGTCGTTCTTACAACATGCTACAATACGGGTTTTTAGTAACCCTTCGTTTTGTGCTTATCTTTTTTATGTTTACCTACGGGGTTGTAAAAGTATTTCACTTACAAATGCCTGCACTTTCTAATGCCGACTTGATCAAAACACTCGGAGAAAAATCACCAATGGGATTGGCATGGACCTTTATGGGCTTTTCCAAAACCTATAGTGTATTTGCGGGTTTATCAGAAGTCATTGCTGGTGTATTGCTCATCCCTAGAAGAACTCAAACCTTTGGTGCAGCCGCAGTCATTGTAGTGATGCTCAATGTATTTATGATGAACTTATGTTTTGATATTCCTGTAAAAATATTTTCGTTTCATTTAATGCTTATGGGGGTCATCTTGTTATTGGCTGACTTTAAACGTGTATTTGGCGTATTACTATTCAATAGAAATATTGGCACCTATAAAATCTATCCCATACTCACCAAAAAAGAACGCCGAATTATACGTTGGGTAAAAGGCGGTTTGTTCTTAGTGCTTACGTGGCTTTTTATCTTTACCAGCTATCCAAGATATGAACGATTGTATGTAAAACCAAAAACCACTTTTTATGGTATTTGGGAAGTAACATCGTATCAAAACAAGAACACTGCAATTCCTTCAGATAGCCTTCAAAAGAAACAATGGAAATATGTAGCCATCGATTATAAGAACAGCGCTTGTATAAAAACACAAGATGATAAACATCAATATTTCACATTTAAAGTAGACACATTGCAAAATACTATTGCCTTTGGAAATAGAAGTACCAAAGAACTAGATACTTTGCAGTATACCAAAACCAACACGCTTATTTCTATTAGCGGTATCATTCAAAAAGACAGTGTAAATATTGAACTGGCTCCCAAAAACACGGACGATTTCTTGTTAAAATCAAGAGGTTTTAATTGGATAAACGAACGACCCCTTAATCGATAGAGATATACCAAGTAGTGCGAAACCATAAAGAATGCTTCTGAGGGCTATCTAACAATTTTCCTAAACGATAATCTAAACCAAACTCTAGCTTATCTTTTTTGCTTAATTGATAGCCTAAATACGGTGATACCCGTAGTTCAAAATCTTCTTGATTGAATTGGTATAAATATTCATTGGCTATTTTAATATACCACTCTTTTACATCTACCTTTTCTCCACTCAATGCTTTTTGCAAGGTAGCTCTATAACGGGTTCGGTACTGCGGACGAACATTTTTCTGAAAAAACTGCTCCATACCTAAACGGTGTGCTAGTTTGAATCCGTCAAAATTTTGAACAATATTAAAATGTTGCAACAGTCGATGAATGGTTTCTCCTTCTTTAAACCTGAGAATGTATCCCACATTAACCGATTGATTTAAATCCGTTTTCATAGAGAGTATGGTAGATACATCTACCAAATTATGGGTAAACTCAAAAGCATCTGTATACAACACTTCTCTTGCCTCAATACTATTGACCCATTTTGTTTTATCAGATAATTTTTTCGACATATTTACCTTTGGTAACCATCCTCCAGTAAAATTAGACTGTGCAAAAGACACAAAACTCCCTCCTAAAAAAAGTACAAACAATAACTTTTTCACCATACTAAAACTCTAAATTATCCGTGTTTTGCGGAGCGAACTGTAACTCCTTTACAATAGTTCCGTTGCCATCAAACAACAATTCGTATTTTACATAACTCTTTTTCACTTTTCCTTTTACAATTAACTCATACTTCGGAGTCAAAGTTTCTTGCTCAGTTGCCAATTGAAACACCGCTTTATACATTGCACTTTCACTCCCGGTATATTGAATTTGCGTTTTTTTAATTTTAAACTTTCTAAATTTTTCAGACAACGTTTTGTTAATATTCGCTTGAATGTCTTTTTCCAATTCAGAAAAATCTATTTTGATTTCTACATCAATGATTGCACCTTTATCTGAAAACTCGATACTGTGTTTTTTCTTTTGATGACACACCTTCGCCTCAAAAGTTTTTCCGTCCTGACTTTCTTCTACATACCACTTGATCTTTTCTTTAAAACCCCACATTTTAATAACTTGTTGTGAAGCTTCTGGCACTTTATGCACCTCTACTCGATACTCACGCTCAAATTTTTGCTGAGCAAAAACCGTTGCTTGCGCTAAAAACAATAGAAAAAGGATTTTTTTCATCTCAGTAAATTTTCTTCAAAAATAAAAAAAAGACATTTTTTTAACCTCTACACTTGTAGAATTAAAATTTATTTCTACATTTGTAGAGTAAATTCTAAACTTGTAGAAATGCAATTATCAAAAACTGAAGAACAAGTAATGCAATTATTATGGAAACTGGAAAAAGCTTTTATGAAAGATTTATTGGCTGAATTTCCAGAACCAAAACCTGCAACTACCACGGTTGCAACATTACTTAAAAGAATGAAAGACAAAGGTTTTGTTGACTATACTTTATACGGAAAATCGAGAGAGTACTTTCCGTTAGTAAAGAAGTCTGATTATTTTTCTAAGCATGTAAATGGGTTAATCAAAAACTTCTTTAACAACTCTGCAAGTCAGTTTGCTTCTTTCTTTACTTCAGAAACCAACTTAACGGTAACCGAGTTAGAAGAATTAAAAAAATTAATCGATAACCAAATAGAGCAACAAAAGAAATGATCGCATATTTATTAAAATCGGCATGTTGTTTGGCATTTTTGCTCATCTTTTACCATTTGGTTTTAGAGCGTGAGAAAATGCATCAATTCAATCGTTTCTATTTATTAGGAAGTGTGCTTTTTTCATTCATTGCACCCTTGATTATTATTTATATTCAAGTGCCAGCAGAGATTATTGAAGTTCCTATAACTTATAACGAACCTGTAGTTCTAAACAGTGATTTTATAATTGAAGAAGAAACACCCATAAACTATTGGAACCTTGCTTTAGGATTTTCTGCAGTTATCTCAGCACTTTTAAGCATTCGTTTTATTGTTAATCTGCTAAAAATTGCTCGAAAAATTAGCGCGAATACCCAACTTAAAATAGACAATGCTGTATTGGTTTTAGTAGAGGATGCTATTAGTCCACATACATTTTGGAATTACATTTTTATCAATAAAGACGAATATAAATCACATAAAATAGAAGACGAATTATTTACCCACGAGCTAACGCACGTAACGCAAAAACACACTTTTGACGTATTGCTTATTGAAGTGTTAAAAATTGTGTTTTGGTTTAATCCACTGTTCTATTTCTTAAAAAAATCGATTCAATTAAATCACGAATTTATTGCTGATGAAAAGGTGATCAATTCATTCAAAAATATTTCTGAGTACCAATATTTATTACTGAATAAAGCTGCTTGGAACAACGATTATTACTTGGCCAGTAATTTGAATTATTCATTAACAAAAAAACGATTAGTTATGATGACTACTAAAACATCAAAAGTCAATAATTGGCTAAAAAAACTGGCGGTAATACCGCTACTCATGGGGAGTATTTACGTTTTTGCAGAACGTGTAGAAACCTATGAAAACACTTCTGATGATTCTTTAGAAAAGCTAACAGAAGAAAATTTGTTTATTGCTTCTGTAGAAAGCAACGAAGATAACGTAACGCTAAGGTGTCATAATTGTGAACGATGGGGAAAATTAAACATTCCGTTAAACGAAGAACATATTATAACCGATTGGGGATTTACCAATAGCGAAAGGGTTGCAGATGGCGTATACGCCTTTTCTGTAAAAGCTACTCAAAACAGTATTGAATTTAAAGGGTTAAAAAATACTACTTGGAAAAACTTATCGGTTGATTTAACCAAAAAAAGAACACAGTTTTTAAATGAAAAAGGCATTCTTGATTATGAGAAAAGCAGTTTAAACGAAAC
Organism: Tenacibaculum sp. 190130A14a; assembly: GCF_964048965.1. NCBI lineage: Bacteria > Pseudomonadati > Bacteroidota > Flavobacteriia > Flavobacteriales > Flavobacteriaceae > Tenacibaculum > Tenacibaculum polynesiense. The sequence continues at coordinate 3,634,804 of NZ_OZ040189.1, forward strand.
TCTAAATTCCTCTACTCCTGCTATTCTTACTAGTGCAAAAAACAATGGAAATAATAAATCGACACCAGAGTACCACTATCTAAAGCAAACTTTTTGGGTAAAGGATAAAACGGGCAAAAAGGTATCTAAGAAATATCCGGAGCTATCTACCTATTACAAGAAAAAATGGCTATTGTTCCCTCCACATCCAAAAGAACAAAAAGTAGTATCCAATGAAAAACTCAATCAATTAAAAGATGCTTCAGTATACGTAGTAAGAATTAATGGAAACCTTGTTAAAAACAGTAGTTTAAATAATTACAAAGCAGCAGATTTTGTTACTTTTTCTTCTCGAAAAATTTCAAAACTTGCTAAGCTACCACAACAGTTCCATTACAATTTATTGACAGGAGAAGGCTTTGAAACGGGTAACATAATTAAGGAATTAGCTAAAAAACATCAAAAAAGAAAAACATCTAAACAGAGTATTCCTTTAGAAGAAACAAAAAAGCCACTTGCTATAAAAGACACCTTACCGAAGGTTAAAAAAATAGTAGTGAACCATAAAAAAAAGCGTTTTACCTATGTAACTAAAGATGGTAAAAAGATTTCTAAGAAATTTTCTGAAATGACTGAAGCGGAAAAGAAAATGCTTCCTCCTCCACCAGCACCGGTATATGTTAGTAAAAAAGCATTGAGCTCAAAGAAATTTGAAGCTTTAAAAAACTCGAAAAAATATGCGGTTTGGATTGATGGGAAAATTGCAGAGAATAGTGTATTAAACAATTATAAAGCTACCGATTTTTACAGTCACCATGGAAGCTTTGTATATAAAAATGCAAGAAGTAAGCGTTTCCCACAAGAGTATCAATTTCAACTATATACACTTGCGTATGTAAAAAAGAAAAAGTTATTACCTCCACCTCCTCCAAAAGCAAGGAAAAATCCGAAAGCTCCAAGACCAGTTAAAATTGAGGTGAAAGAGGTACCAGAAAAACCTAAAACAGGGTTTATAAATGCAAAAGGGCAAAATTTATACTATGTTCAAAACAAAAAAGGAATCACCTACTACAATCGTTGGGGACAAACAGTAACTAAAGAAGGGAAGGTTATTAATCCAAAACAAACAGATTCTAACAAGGTAATCCCTAATCAAAACATTAGTAAAGTATATAAAAACGGAAAAGTAGTTAGTGAGTTTAAAAAGGTTAATGTACCGCCAGCTCCTCCAAAAAAGTATCGTGCATCTACAATACCACCTCCACCACCAATGAGTGCGGAAGAATTAGTTTTTAGATATCCAAAGGCAAGGTTTTATGTTAACAACAAAAAAGTTTCGCATAAAAAAGCCTTAGCCTTTGTAAAGAATAATGAAGATATAAGTGTAATAACTCAAGAAAAGCAGGGTAAAAAAATCATCAAGTTTGCTCAGTTAAAAAGTCAAGTTTCTATTGATAAAATTAACGACTTGTCAAATAGTGAAATTATCGGATTACCGAAAGGACCTACAGAAGACATTAGTTATTATCTTGATGATCAACCTATAGCAAAAGCAGACCTAGACAAAATAAGTCCGCAAAAAATAGCAACTATTACAGTAAAAAAAGAAAAGGATAACTCCAAATCAATTTACGCCACTAGTAAAAAGTAAAATATGTTAAAAGCCTCACAATGTGAGGCTTTTTTGTAACATTCTGTTAAATCTGTCGTTCTTAAAGTATAAGCTTATATTCATGATCAAAGATTTTTTCCTCTTATGCTCTGGTGTGGATCAGAATTTAATAAATGATTGTTCTAACGGAGAGCAAAACAAGTACGCCGGTATTGGTGCTACTGTTTTTTTTACAGCCTTAATGGCAACCATAGCATGTAGCTATGCCCTTTATACCGTTTTTGATAATATATATACTTCCATCTTTTTTGGTATTCTTTGGGGATTGCTCATTTTTAATCTAGATCGATTTATTGTTTCAACCATCAAAAAAAGAGACTCAAAACGACAAGAAATTCTACAAGTGATTCCACGTTTATTGCTTGCCATGATTATTGCGGTAGTTATTTCTAAACCCTTAGAGTTAAAAATTTTTGAAAAAGAAATCAATCAAGTGCTTCTTGCAGAAAAAAACCAAATGACCTTGGACAATAAAACGCAAATCGCACAACAATTTACTCCAGAAATTAATAACCTTAACAATGAAATTACTTCTTTAAAAGACGAAATAACCACTAAAGAAACAGCCGTAAATGCTTTGTACGAAACCTATATTGCCGAAGCAGAAGGAAGAAAAGGCACCAAACTTATTGGAAAAGGTCCAGTATACAAGGAAAAAAGAGACAAACACGATGCAGCTCTCAAAGAATTGAGTGAACTAAAAGCTGCCAATACTGAAAAAATAAAAACCAAAGAAGCCGCCATAGCTGATTTAATTCAGCAACAAAAAAATTCAGAAGCAAATACCCAACCGATTATTTCTAATTTTGACGGTTTAATGGCAAGAGTCAATGCACTAAACAAATTACCTTGGTTACCATCGTTTTTTATTTTCTTACTGTTTTTAGCCATAGAAACAGCTCCTATTTTTGCAAAACTGATTAGCTCTAAAAGTGAATACGATTATAAATTAGAAAATCAAGAATCACTGGTAAAAACATGGATTCAACAACAGGTACATCAACGTGAAGTATTATTACAAACCGATGTTGATTTAAATGATAAGATTTATGCCGACTTAAAAACTGAAGAGGAAATTTATAATTACAAGCAAAAAATGGCACGAAACTTAATGAAACTTCAAGCAGATTCATTTTATAAAAACCAACAAAAGATTTTATAACTTATTGATATTTTAACTTTTTATCTTTTTTTTTATTTTTGTTCTTGAAAACAAAATGAAATAATTGCATGAAAAAAATGAAGTCCACCATTTTTATAATGGTGCTATTGCTATCTGCCAATATTTTAGCGCAAGACCAATTACAATTATCTGCCCTTTTTATTCCACAAGAATTAAAAGAAAATGCCGATGCTGTTATTCGAAATAGCGAACTTATTGTTACAGTAGATGCTATCGATAAACTTATTGTTAGAGAAAAAAGAACCGTTACTGTTCTTAATAAACAAGGAAAAAAGCACGTAAAGGCTTATGAACATTATAACGATGATACCAGAATTACGCGACTATCTGCAGTTGTTTATGATGCTTTAGGAAACAAGGTTAAAAAATATTCGAAAGGAGATTTTGAAGATGTGAGTGCCATTGATGACAACACCTTGTATTCAGATTCTCGTTTAAAATATTTAGAATACACTCCTACTTCGTATCCATACACCGTAGTATTTGAATCAGAATACAAAAACGGAACTACTGGTTTTATTCCAAGTTGGTTTCCTATTAGAACATATAATGTATCCGTTCAAAAGAGTTCTTATACACTGAACAATCCAACCCATATTTCTTTCAGAAAAAGAGAAAAGAATCTTGAAGGGTATACGATTGAACAAAACAATACCGACTCAAACTTAACGTACGAACTTACCAATCAGAAAGCTATAAAACCTGAGCATTACACGGTAAACTTTGAAGATTTCATTCCAAATGTGGCTGTTTCTTTTGACTCTTTTAGTTATAAAGGAATTAAAGGGAATGCTAAAAACTGGGAAGAGTTTGGTTTATGGATGTACGACAATTTAATCAAAGGAAGAAATGAGTTGTCTCCAGCTACTATAGCTAAAATTCAAGGTCTTGTTAAGGATGCTAAAACCCCTGAAGAAAAAGCAAAAATTGTATATGAATACGTACAAAATAAAACAAGATACATCAGCGTACAGGTTGATATAGGTGGATGGGAACCTATTGCAGCAAACAAAGTAGATGCGGTTGGATATGGAGATTGTAAAGGACTAACCAATTACACCAAAGCATTGTTAGATGCTGTTGGAGTAAAATCTCACCATGTAATTGTTTTTGGTAGTGATAAGAAAAACGTTGATAAAGATTTTACGGCTTTGCAAGGAAACCATATGATCTTAAACATTCCGAATGAAAAAGAAGACATATGGTTAGAATGTACTAGCCAAACAATGCCTTTTGGTTTTTTAGGTGATTTTACAGATGATAGAGATGTATTAGTTGTTACTCCAGAAGGAGGTGTTATTAAAAGAACTCCTGCTTACAAAAACAACAACAATTTACAAGTAACAAAAGCGGCTATCAAACTATTGCCAAACAAAAATGTTATAGCCTCAGTGGAGCGTACGTCTTACGGAACGCAATACGATGACAAATACCAAATAGAAGATTATACAAAGGAAGAACTGAACAAGTACTATAAATCATATTTGTGGGATTATAACAACAATTTAGATGTTGAAAATATTCGCCATACAAACAATAAAGACAACGTTGAATTCACAGAAAAACTTGATGTAAAAATTGCTGACTTTGCTACCGCAACCGAACAGAACTATTTATTTAAACTGAATGTCTTTAACAGAATTACAGGAATTCCAAAGAAGTACAGAAATAGGCAAAATCCTTTAGAAATTAAAAGAGGATTTACCGATAAAGATGAATTTATATTTACAATTCCTGAAGGATATAGCATCAATATATTACCAGAAAACAAAAACATCACCAATAAATTTGGCGTATATGCATTGACTTTTGAAAAAATAGACGATGCTACATTTAAATACACACGAGAGTTTTCCTTAAAAAAAGGAGTTCATCCAAAAGAAGATTACAAAGCTTATAGAAAATTTAGAAAAACAGTAGTAAAGTACGATAACCTCAGAACAGAATTAACGAAAAAATAAAAATCACTATGAAAAAATTATTAATCCTATGTGCTATACTTTTTACAGTAGGAAGTACGGCGCAAGAAATAAAATTTGGAAAAGTTTCAAAACAAGAATTAGAAGAGACTTCTTATCTCCTAGATGCAACAGCAGATGCCGCGTATTTGTTTAAAAAGAGAGAAACATATTTTAGATTTGATCAACAACGAGAAATATTTTTAGTTGAAACTGAATATCATGATCGAATTAAAATATATACCAAAGAAGGGTTGGATTATGCCACCAAAAAAATAAATTACTACAATCCTAAAACTGGAAAAAGAGAAGAAATTCAGTCGTTAAAAGCTTATGTTTTTAATTTAGAAGATGGTAAGGTGGCTAAAACAAAATTATCTAAAAAAGATATTTTTACAGAACAATTGAATAAATACAGAAGCCAAAAGAAAATTACATTTCCTAATGTTAAAGAAGGAAGTATTATTGACTTTAAATATCGATTGTCATCTCCATATGGGGATATTAAAACATTAAACTTCCAATATGAAATTCCTGTAGTACAGTTAGACTATAGAGTAAAGATTCCTGAATATTATATTTTCAATAAAACATCTAAAGGATTTTATAACGTTCCTATTAGAGAATCTAGTAAAAGAGATCAAATTAGTTTTAGGGGAGGTGGAAATTTAGCTCATAATGCGAAAATTTACAAATTCACTCAAAAAAACATTCCAGCCTTAAAAGATGATGAACCATACTCTGGTAATCTAAACAATTATAGAGGAGGTATGGAGTTTGAACTTGCAGGAACTCGCTTTCCTGGATCAACTTATAAAAACATAGCCACAACCTGGAAAGATGTTTGTAAAACCATTTATGAATCTCCAAGTTTCGGTGATGAATTGAAGAGAACAAACCACTTTAAAAACGATTTATTACCATTGATTGCCAATGTAAAAAATGATTTTGAAAAGACTGCCATGGTATTTCAGTTTGTAAAATCTAAAATAAAGTGGAATGAATACCATGGATACTCTGTAGATGAAGGAGTAAAAAAAGCCTATAAAGAAGGGGTAGGAAATGTAGCAGAAATAAATCTTAACCTAACTTCAATGTTACGTGCTGCCGGACTTAATGCCAATCCTGTATTAGTAAGTACTAGAGATCATGGTGTTCCATTATTTCCAACAAGAGATGGTTTTAACTATGTAATTACCAAAGTTAATTACCCTAGCGGTAGTTATATTTTGTTAGATGCCACAGACCCATATTCTTTCTTTAACACACTTCCTTTTAGAGCTTTAAACTGGTACGGAAGAGAACTTTTAGAAAATGGATTTTCTCGTGAAGTGAAATTAGTTCCATCTAAACACGCTACAGAAAATAACATTTTAAATGTAAAAATTGATGATTTAGGAGAAGCACAAGGAATGTATATGAGATCTTTAGATGGTCATGTAGCGATGTTTTCTCGTCAAAAAAACAACTTAAAAAAAGAAGAAGATCTCATTACTGCTATTGAAGAAAAGCATAATATTGAAATTGAAGATTTTAAAATTTCAAACAAAGACAATCTTTCAAAAAGCTTAACACAAAGATTAAAGTTTACTAGTGAAGATTTAGTAGAAGAAATTAATGGAAAACTTTATTTCTCTTCGTTCTTATTCCTAGGAAGTACAGAGAATCCATTTAAATCAGAGAAAAGAAACTTCCCTATTGAATTTGGAATGCCTTGGAAAGATAAATTTTCTATAGCCATTAGCATTCCTAATGGATATACAGTTGAATCATACCCAAAAGAATTGGCAATTGGATTACCAGACAACTTAGGTTTTTTTAAATACAAAGCCTTAGTACAAGGAAATAAAATTAAAATCTCTGCCATAACTCAATTGAATACGAATATGATTGCCCCTCAATACTATACAGAAGTAAAAGAATTTTATAAGCAAATGGTTGAGAAGCAAACAGAAAAAATTGTATTAGTAAAAAGCGAATTAAACTCTGGAGAAAGTAAAAACTAATGAGACATTTATTCTTCATACTTTTTTTATTTGTTTTTACCAATGGATTTTCTCAGAAAAGGAAATCGAGTAGAACAGGAAATGTGGCTATAGATGAGCTTACAATGAAACAATATTCTAAAGATACAACGGCTACAGCCGTTGTTCTTTATGAACATGGGAACTACTATATAAATGAAAACAAAAACTATAATAATACTACCGACTATTATTTTAAAATAAAGATTTTAAAAAAAGAAGGAGTTGCAAAGGCTACTATAGAAATTCCTTTATATGAAAAAGAGACTATTCATGATATCAAAGGAATTACTTATAATCTTTCTGAAGGTAATTCCATTCAGAAAACTCATTTATTAGACAGTAAAATTTACACAAAAGACATAAACAAACATTGGAAAGAAGTAACCTTTACCCTACCCAATATAAAAGTTGGAAGCGTAATTGAATATGTATATTCAGTAACCTCTCCCTACTCTCAAATAGATGATTGGTTTTTTCAATCAGATATTCCAAAAGCTCAAAGCGATTTTACTGCAGCTATTTTAGGAAACTACAAATACAATGTTAGAATGGTTGGCTTTTTAAAACTAAAAAGAGATAACCCATCCGTTAAAAGAGGCTGTATTAATATACCTGGTTTAGGTGAAGGAGGTTGCTTGTTATTAGATTACAGTATGGAAAATATTCCTGTTTTTAAGGAAGAAGACTATATGTTAAGTAAAGACAACTTTCTATCTAAACTAGCTTTTGATTTAAAATCATATACAAGTCCCAAAGGTCTAGTAAAAAAGTATACTAAAACATGGAAAGATGCTGATAGAAGTTTAAAGTTAGATTTTTTAGACAATCAAAGCACTAAAAAAAAGTTCTTTAAAAAACAATTAGATCCGGCCATTCTTTCCAATGCAAATGAATTGGAAAAAGCAACACAGATTTATCAATTTATACAACGTCATTTTACTTGGAATGATAAATACTGGCCATCAAAAAAGGTAAGAGTTAAAGAAGCTTTCCAAAACAGATCAGGTAATATTTTTGATATAAACTTAGCCTTGTATAATTCTTTACAAGCTGCCAATATTGAAAGCTATTTAGTACTTACTTCAACAAGAAATAGAGCCATCCCGACAAGATTACACCCAATTGTAAATGATTTTAATTATTTACTAGTTAAAACTATTATCAACGAGAAAACTTATTTCCTTGATGCTTCTAGTAGTTATGTACCATTTGGTTTAGTTCGATACAATGCTTTAAATGGAGATGGTAGAGTAATGGACTTTAAAAAAGGAAGTTATTGGGAACCTATTCAACTCAACAAAAAAACATATAAAAACATTAAAACGCAATTAGCTTTTAATGAAGATGGTGAACTTACTGGAAACTTAACTATAGCAACCGATGGTTATTTTGCAGTGAACGAAAGAGCCAAAATACACTCGAAAGGAGATGATACTTACATTGAAGATTTTGAATCTAAATATCCAAACTTGTCAGTTGAAGATTTTAAATTTAGAAACCTTAAGCAGAATAGTAAACCGTTACATCAGGTATATAAAGTTACCTTTGATGAAATAGACTTAAGTAATGATCATATTAGAATTAACCCTTTCTTGATTGATAAAAGTACAAGAAACCCATTTAAATTGGATAAAAGAGAATATCCTGTAGATTATGGTTACCCAAGTAAAAACTCGTACTTATTATCCTTAAAAATTCCAAGTGGATTTGCTGTAAAGGAACTTCCTCAAAACAAAGCGTTTTCTTTACCTAATAATGGGGGAAGATATCGTTTAGTATTCAGCAAAACAGACGATAAAATTAATATCTACGCGCAAACTAGCATTCACAAAAAACTTTATAGTACTGAAGAATATCATTATTTAAAAGAATTTTACAAGCAAATTATAAGCTCTCAAGATGTTTTTATTGAATTTGAAAAGGTGAACAAATAATCGTTCACCTTTTTATAATACAATAGTATTCGAATTTTTTACTTCTCCTATAGTAAATGTACTATGGGTACTTCCAATATGTTTTAACGCTGTAAGTTTATTTACCATAAATTCTCTGTATTCATCCATATCACTTACATAAATCTTTAAAATATAATCGTACTCTCCACTTACGTGAAAACACTCTGTTACTTCCTCTAATTTGTTTATTTCACGCTCAAAAACGGCAATATATTCTTTCGTATGTTTCTCTAATTTAATATGACAAAAAACCAAAAAAGATTTGTCTATCTTATTTTTGTTGATGAGCGCAACATAACCTTTAATAACATTCTCTTTCTCCAACTTTTTAATACGCTCATAAACCGCTGTCACCGATAAATTTAATTGTAACGATAACTGCTTTGTTGTTTGTTTACTATTCTCCTGTAGTAAGTTTATTAGTTTTTTATCCTTATCATCTAACTTCATTCTGAAATATTTTCTGCAATGACACTTCTTTTTTTAATTAAAGGCAATTTTAAACCACCAATTCAATCAAATATAGAAAAATAATCCAATTTAATTATATATAGTTGATTTTAATTCATGTTTTTTGAAATTTAGTAGTCTCAAAAACAACAAAACAAACACATTATGGATTTTAAGCCTGCTAATAATATTCAAGACCTACAATACTTTGGAGAGTTTGGGGGAGTTAACCCTTCAATTTCAGACTCTTCTACTTATACTTTCCTAGAAGCAAAAACCATGTTTGATACCTTTGAAGGAAATACAGATGGATGCTACCTATATTCACGTCATACATCTCCTTCTAATTTATACTTGGGAGAGGCTTTAGCTGCTATGGAAGGAACGGAAACAGCAAATGTAGCAGGTTCAGGAATGGGAGCTATTACACCAACCATTTTACAAATTTGTGGTAATGGAGATCACTTAGTATCTAGTAGAACAATTTATGGAGGGACTTATGCTTTTTTAAAGAATTTTACACCAAGAATGGGAATAGAGACTTCTTTTGTAGACATTACCAAATTAGACATAGTTGAAGCTTCTATTAATGAAAACACCAAAATGATTTACTGCGAAACCGTAAGTAATCCTCTATTAGAAGTCGCAGACATTAAAGGTTTAGCCGATTTAGCTAAAAAATATAATCTAAAACTAGTAGTTGACAACACCTTTTCTCCATTGTCTATTTCTCCAGCGCAATTAGGAGCTGATGTAGTAATTCATAGTTTAACAAAATTTATCAATGGTTCTTCAGATACTATGGGAGGTGTAGTATGTGGATCTGCTGAATTCGTTAATTCTCAAAAAAGTGTCATTGATGGTGCTAGCATGTTATTGGGTTCTTCAATGGATTCATTGCGTTCTTCTTCCATTTTAAAAAATATGAGAACATTGCACATTCGTATGAAACAACACAGTAAGAATGCAGCTTACCTAGCTGAAAAGTTTGAAGCCGACGGATTAAAAACTGTGTATCCTGGCTTAAGATCACATCCATCACACGAAATATTTAAATCAATGATGAATAAAGAATATGGGTTCGGAGGAATGCTTACCATTGATGCAGGTTCTTTAGATAAAGCAAATGCTCTTATGGAATTAATGCAAGAGCGTAACCTAGGATACTTAGCCGTGAGTTTAGGTTTTTATAAAACCTTATTCTCTGCTCCAGGTACCTCAACTTCATCTGAAATTCCAGAGGAGGAACAAGTTGAAATGGGTTTAACCGACGGATTGATTCGTTTTTCAATTGGATTAGATAACGATATTGAACGCACTTACCAAATGATGAAAGAATGTATGTTTGAAGTGGGTGTTTTAAAAGCTGAAACAACTGTATAGAATATCTTACAAAACAAAAAGCCAGCTTTTAAAGCTGGCTTTTTTATTTTCCGTAAATTCTATTTATAAACTTATTAAAATCTTCTTTAGAGGGTGGTTTACCATACAACGGAAGTATATCCCACCTTTTACCTGATTTGGCCAATTCAAAACTAAATACAGAAGAACTTGCGTCTTCTTCGTTTAACAGAGGATATCTCAAATCATTGTACTTGATTCGATTGGTAGAATCTACTGCCACTAAATTAAAGTATTGATTACTAAACCAAGACAATCGTTTAATATCTGGATGCTTCACATCAATTAAACTATGATTCTTAGGAATTGTTAAAATAGAATCAATTTCACTTTTAGAATCCAACAAGGAATAAAAACCAACTTTATAATCATCTTTTGTCTCGGCAATACCATACCAAAGTATATTATTTAGAATAGTTGGTTGCGTAGAAAATCGCTCATATGCTACTTCTGCTTTTTCAAAAGATTTTTTAAAAACACTGTCTATATATATTTTATTACCAATCGTAAACAACATATAAGCGGAGCTAATATAAATTCCTGCTTTGGCCCACCAATTTCTACGATTACTTTTCCTATTAAAAAACATCGCAATAATCAAGCACACTAAAAATGGTAAAGTATATGCTGGATCTGCAACAGAAATATTATTCAAGGCTACCCTATAATCTGAAAAAGGTAAAAATAATTGTGTTCCATAAGGTGTAAAGCTATCCAATATGGGATGTGTAAAAATAGACAGGAAAAATAACCAAATCCAATCTCTTTGTATAGTGGTATTCTTCCGTTTTCCCGTATCGTAAGCTTTAAAAAACAAAAATCCAAACACAAACGCTCCTAAAAAAGCAAAAACAATAGAATGCATAAAACCACGATGAAAAGACATTGCATCAATCTCATTTCCATACAACCAACTCCCAATAAAGACATCTAAATCGGGTATGGTACCACCAATAGCACCAAAAAGCATGGCTTTATTACCTATCTTTTTTCCCAATGCTACTTCTCCACATGCAGCACCTAAAACAATTTGAGTTAATGAATCCATAGATAACAAATGTAGTAAACTGATTCTACTTGTATAATTCTTTGCAAAATCGTAACATTACACTTCGAAAAACACTACACAATGCAAGACGATAAAAATTTATCTGAAATTAAAATTGAAGACCAAAAAATTATTGATAACAAAGAGCTAAGTATATGGGAAGCTTTAATCCCTGTTTTAGCATTAATAGGAATGTTAGCTTATAATGTTTATGTTTTTGGTGACGACGCCTTAAGTGGAACTAATCAATTCATTTTAATACTTGGTGGTGCTATTGCCGCAATTGTTGGTTTTAAAAATAAAGTTTCCTACAAAGTAATGATTGAGGAAGTTGCAGAAAATATTAAATCTACAGCAGGAGCAATTTTAATATTATTAATGGTTGGTGCATTAGCGGGAACTTGGCTAATTAGTGGAATAATCCCTTCTATGATTTATTATGGCTTACAAATATTGAATCCAACAATATTTTTAGCTGCTTGTTTAATTATTTGTGCAGTAATCTCTATTGCTACAGGTAGTTCCTGGACAACCGCTGCAACTGTAGGTATTGCTTTAATAGGTATTGGAGAAGCTTTAGGGATTTCTCTTGGAATGACGGCAGGAGCAGTATTATCTGGAGCTTATTTTGGTGATAAAATGTCTCCAATGTCTGATACAACGAACTTGGCTCCTGCAATGGCTGGTACCGATTTATTTACTCACATCAAATACATGGCATATACTACTGTGCCAACAATAATAGTTACTTTAATATTTTTTGTCATTTTAGGTTTTACCCAAAATGCTACTGGAAATGCTGACACAGAGCAAATGCTTAATGACATAAATAAGGCTTTTAATATCAACCCTATTCTATTTGTAGTACCCCTTGCAGTAGTTATTTTAATAATGAAAAAAACTCCACCACTAATTGCGTTATTGGCAGGAACATTATTAGGCGGAATTTTTGCTCTGATCTTTCAACCTGAAGTGGTAAAAGAAGTTGTAGCCACTTATCTAGCTAGTTTAGATGACAAATTAACTCCAAATGAAGTTTTAGCCACATTAGATTATGATTTTAAGACTATGTACATGGGAGTAATGCAAGCAATAACTGTTAAAACTTCAATCGCTACAGAAAATGAAGTTTTAGCTGATTTATTTACAGCTGGAGGGATGGTAAAAATGCTCGGTACCATATGGTTAATTCTTTGTGCAATGGTTTTTGGAGGTATTATGGATGCTATTGGAGCTTTGGCAAGAATTAGTAGCTTCTTGTTAAATTTATTTGATTCTGTATTTGGACTTTTTGCAAGTACAGTAGCAACCTGTATTGGACTTAATTTTACTGCTTCAGATCAATACTTAGCTTTAGTAGTACCGGGAAAAATGTATGCAAAAGCATATAAGGATAAGGGGTTAGCTCCAGAAAACCTAAGTAGAACTTTAGAAGATTCTGGTACTGTAACTTCGGTATTAATTCCTTGGAATACTTGCGGAGCATATCATTCAGGAGTACTAGGTGTACCTGTTATAGACTATGCCTTTTATGCAATGTTTAACTGGCTTAGTCCTTTTATGACTTTATTATTCGCTGCTTTTAGAATAAAAATTAGACAATTAACCACAAAATAAACTCACAACCTCTCTTTCTGAGAGGTTTTTTATTATGATAGTTTCTGCTACCCAAAACGACGCCAAAGAACTTACTCAAATTGCTTTAATTTCAAAAGCTTATTGGGGATATACCGAAGAACAAATTCAATCATGGACAGAAGACCTTACCGTTACTCCTCAAATGATTGAAAACATGATGGTTTATAAATTTATTTTAAATCAAAAAACCTTAGGATTCTATATTCTTAATCAACCTCAAAAAACCAACATAGAATTAGAGTTTTTATTTGTACGTCCAGATGCAATAGGACAAAAAATTGGCAAACAACTTTTAACACATGCCACTAAAAAAGCCAGGGAGTTCCATATTGAATCTATGACCTTATTGGCCGACCCTAATGCACAACCTTTTTATGAAAGTCAAGGTTTTGTATTTGTAGACAAAAAAGAAAGTGCTATTCCGAATCGTTTTTTACCAGTAATGAAAAAAGATTTAACAGTATAGAAGTTAAAAGTAGTAGCCAAGGAAATCCATGTAAGAATACATCAAAAAAGTCTTGACCTGTCATTGCATTTTCTCCAGAAAACGCATTTCCTCCAGCAATCCATTTTAACTTCCCTACGATATGAGGCGGGTTAAATGGTGCTAAACCTAAAGTTAAACTCACTATCAGAAAAAGCTTCCAGTTTCTTTTAATTTGATGTATCATTTTCTAAGCTAATAACGAACAATAGGAAACGCTATATAAACCAATTCCAAACTACACCAAAACGGATTACAAAATCTCTATAAGGATAATTTGGTGCAGAGAAATAATTCTTTTTTAGGAAAAAAGAACTAATATTATCTGCTTTAAAATAAATACGCGTCCTACGCACTCTTCCACTAAAAAACAAATCAATGGTTGGGTAACCAATTTCAGTATCATCTTGTAAAGTAAATTCTGCTAACAATGGATTATAAGCATTGGCTTTGTATTTAGAAAAATACTTGAATGTAGCTCCAATATTCACCAACAATGGCTTTCCTTTAAACCATTCATCAGTATAGTACAATGTATTTCTTGATACAAACTCAGGAACTCGAAAAACTTCACTTCCACTGGCTACTTTTTGATACATAATAGTATTATCTAAAGCAAACTTACCTACTCTAAATTCTTTTGAAACTTTTGCTTTTAAATAATTAATGTTTCCTGCATATTGTTTTGGTAAGTTAGTTGCATCAAAATAAGTGTAATTATCAATATTGGTAATATCAACTGAAGCATTTCCCCATTTTGAATCTATTTGTCCTCCTAAAACCCTTGTACCAACAGAGGCAAAATTATTTTCCCAATTATAATCGTTATAACTACTCTGGTGTAAAAGGAAATTGAAATTTGGAAGCTTATTATTAATTCCTAAGTAAGCTTTTGCTGTAAAAACACTGTCTTTTTTATACAATGCTTCTGCGTATAAATTATTTCCAGATAAACGCCCAGACCCAGGAGTGATTGTTCCTGTTGCATTCACTTGAAAATTCTTTACTCTTCCGTTCCAATCTGCTCCAAAAGAAATAGCATTTCCTTTCAGTTTATTCTTGGTAATTCCAACTACATTGTTTTGTAAACTTTCGTATCCGTAGCTATAATTGGTATAATCCGCCTTCACTCTAAAATTACCCAACACATACTTTGAATTAAAATCTAAAAACACTTGATTATTATACAGTATAAAATTTGTTCTATCATTAATACCTCCTGTAGCATTGACATCTCCAAAAGTTGCTGTGGTAGCGGTACCTTGCACAAAACGATAAAACTTAGAATCTCTCGTAAATGAATGTCCTAACTTTAAATTTGTAAAATCTTTTTGACTCAAACTATCTTTAGAAGATAATAATTTAAACGTATGTTCGAAATAAATTCGCTTTCCTTCAAAATTATTTTCAGCATCATTCAAGTTTACATCCATTCTTCCTCTATTCCCGCTAAAATTAGGATCATCATTAATAAACCCTTCCAATGAAGTTGGTGTTAACCCTCCATTTTCTTGATTAAAGAAATCTTGATTAGCCGCATGTCCTCGTATAGCATATTGCCCTTCTTTGGTTTCATAATGAAAACTAAATCTAAAATTACCTGTACTTGCTAAAGAACGACGATACGCTCCTAACGAACGTAAACCTCTATAAGAAACAGCTACATTAAATCTTTTCGAAAAGTTTGTAGTAAATAATGCATCTAACACCTGCCCTTGTTCTAAACCTGTGCGATACATTATTTCAGTTGTAGGAGTTGGAACTTGATAATACTTTACATCTTCAATATTGAAGTAATTAAATTGTTTAGCTCTAAAACCAATATCTGGAAATTGAGATACTCTTCTAAAATCGTAGCCTAAATTATTAAACGTTTGTCCTTGATTATGAAAAGCCAATAATTCAAAATTATCTTTTCTCAAAAAGTTAAATTTATACTCCTTCTGTATAGTAAGTGTGGTATCTACAATAGTCGTATCATTCTTATGAGAAATAATTTTATAATCTGTGTATTTTGTTTTCCCACTTAACTTAACCTGTATTTCATTTCTAGATACTGTATCTAATCTAGCTCCTCTTGTATTAATAACCCCTCCAGATGTACCATCAGATCTTCTGTTTTGAGAAAAAAGTGCTTGGACACTTAACAAACAAAAAAAGATTACAAAAATTTTCTTCATAAAAGCAAAAGTAAAATAATTAAACGACAAAAATTGTGAATAATTTCTTTGAAAACTGTTAATTTGTAGCATGTTGAAATTAAACTATAGCGGATTTACTTTAGAAGCCGGAACAGATGAAGCAGGAAGAGGTTGTTTATCTGGTCCTGTTGTGGCTGCCGCTGTTATTTTACCAGAAGATTTTCAACATGAATTACTCAATGATTCTAAACAGCTTTCAGAAAAAAAAAGAAAGGAGTTACGCCCCTATATAGAAGAACATGCGCTTGCTTATGGCGTTTCTTTTATTCACCAAGATGAAGTAGATGAACTCAATGTTTTACAAGCTTCTATAGCAGGAATGCATCGTTCAATTGCACAATTGAACATAGCTCCAGAATTTATCATTGTAGATGGAAATAAGTTTAAACCTTATAAAGAAGTTCCACACCAAACTATTGTAAAAGGTGATGCAAAATTTATGAGTATTGCTGCTGCGTCTGTGTTGGCAAAAACTTACAGGGATGAATTCATGGAAAAAATCCACCAGGAATTCCCACAATACAATTGGAAAAAAAACAAAGGTTACCCCACTAAAGAACATCGAAATGCTATTCGTAATCATGGAGCAACCTTATATCATAGAAAATCGTTTAAGTTGTTACCTGAACAGTTAAAATTAGAACTTTAACTAATAGCTACCTTATTTAGACTTTGCTCCAACAAAGTTATCTGACTTTACCTTAAAAAGCACATTAAACGTTGTTAAGCTACCATAGATTCTTGTAATATATTGTTGTAAATCTATTTTTTCTTGATCATCTAAACTCTTACTTGAATTAATCTTCTGTTCCATTACTCGAATTCGATCACGAACCATTACTATTTTATGAAAAAAAGTATCTATGGGTATTTCTTTCGAAGCTAAACTTGTATCAGCTGGTTCAATTATCAACTTTCCTCCTTTAAATTTATCTGCTATTGGAACAATTTCAGAAACATCGCTCCACTGCTTTAAAATTTTACGTAGAGAACTCTCTATTTCAAAAAAACTTACAGAGTCTACTTCTTGATCTACAGCTTCAATCACCTCAAAATCATCATTTAAAGAAATGGTTTCTAATCCATTCTCCTGAAAAGTCACCCAATACTGTCTACTATCTACGTTGGTTACTACACCAAAACCATAAGTTACATGATTAATTCTTGATCCTATTCCTAATAATTTCATATATGTTTATTTTTTACGACACTAAAATACTTATTTTTGTGCTCCAATTTTTGAGAAGATGATTAAAAGAACACGTACAGAAATTAACAAGTGTATCATTCACAAAGTAGCCAATAAGTATAACAGCGGACAAAATTCGTTGTCTGAAAGTTTAGTTCGTTTCGATGAAGAAAGTTACGAGTTATTAATGCCTTTTTTACTTAAGCCATTCGGTTCGGTTACACAAAGTTATCGATTTAGTCATCACGCAGATGTTCGTTTAAATGAGTTAAATAAATACACTTCAGACATTTTTGAAGATGATAGTAACGAAGTATTTATAGACCATTCTAAGAATATTGTAAATCACTTGTACGAGCAATCAAATTCTGCCAATATAAAAACAGGTGATGTTATTGTTGCTTACTTTGAAGGGATTGAATATAAAGATGTGCTAACAGAAGCTGTAGGTGTTTTTAAAATTGAAAGTAAAGTTGATTTCTTTCAAACTTACTTAGATGATGATAGTTTTGATGTAGTAGTTCAAAAAGGAATCTCTACAAAAAGATTAGATAAAGGTTGTTTAATTTTAAATTCTACTGATGCTGAAGGAACGGTAGTTTTATCGGTAGACAACAATAACTATGATGCTCAATATTGGATTAAAAATTTCTTAAGTGTAAAGTATGCAGATGACCGAAATTTACATACTCAAAACTATTTGGAAATGTGTAAGGAGTTTTCTGAAGAGGTAATTAAACCAGAATACGGAAAACAAGAACAAAGTGCTTTTTTAGCAAATACTGTAGATTACTTTAAAGAACATGAAAGTGTAGACTATCATTCTTTTAAAGATGAGATATTTGAAGAAGACAAACACAAAGATTTATTTGAAGACTACAAACAACATTTTGAGAAACTCAATGATGTTTTAATTAGAAATAATTTCGAAGTATCTGATGCTGTTTTAAAGAAAGAAAAAAGTAAGTTTAAAACAGAAATAAAATTAGATACTAATATTCAAATTAAAATTGATGTAGACGCGCCAGATGCTCCTTCTGAATATTTAGAAAGAGGATACGATGAAGATAAAAAAATGAAGTTTTATAAAGTTTATTATAATGCTGAAAAATAAAAAAAGCTGAGTATTAAACTCAGCTTTTTTGTTTTTATTAAAATCTTAACCCAACTCCAATCTTTAACAAATTAAAATTGGTATTATATGCTGTATCAGGAGCATCACCAGAATTCAATTTAGAAAAATCGTATTGAATTTGTAAAAACACCCTCGATAAAATATCATAGCTCACTCCTAATCCCATATTTATACCACTTACAGTATCTGATAGGTCAGAAACATTTTGCCCGTTATTAGAACCTGAAAGATCAATTCTCACAAAAGAATACCCCAAATTCACAAAAGGATGTAACTTAGTAACATTTGGTAAATTAAACTCTCCAAAAACTTTGGGTTGAATCGTGTAAATAGTTCTTTGAAAATCTGAAGAAAAATTTGCTTGATTGGTATTATCAACCAACACTCCTCCATTAATCCCTACCCCCAGTTTTACAATTTCTAGGTGTACTGCTCTATATTTTACTCCAAGATCGATTACCCCAAAAGATCGATCTCCAATAAAATTATTGTCAATCGTTACTGGATAATTCGCTTCTAAACTAAACTTCTTGTTTTGTGAAAATAAACTCACTCCACAAAACAACATTGTAATCAATAAAAATCTGTATTTCATATCTATTTTCTATTCTTTTTCTGCCATCTTTTTTACATAATCGGTAATAATTACTATTTGAGTAGCACCAACTTTACCCTCTATATATTTTGCATTTTCAGGATCTAACGAAATTCTACGTACTGCTGTTCCTTGTTTCGCAACCATACTAGACCCTTTTACCTTTAAGTCTTTAATAAGCACCACACTATCTCCTGCTTGTAAAATAGCACCATTACAATCTCTATGAATTACCTTCTCACTTTCATCTAAATGATCTCCTGTTACTTCTGCAAAGCGTAACTCTTCATCTTCTAAATACATCATATCTAACAAATCCTGTGACCATCCATCTTTTTTTAATCGATGTAGCATTCTCCAAGCAACTACTTTTACAGCTCTAAACTCACTCCACATACTATCATTTAAACAACGCCAATGGTTTGAATCTACATTCTCTGGGTGCTCAATCTGATCTATACAAGTTGTACAAGCTAATAAACTTCCATCAACTCCACCTGTTGAAATTGGTGGTACTTCGTAAATTTTCAAATCATTCTTTGAAGCACATAACTCACATTGATTTCCACTTCTATCCTGTAACTCTTGTAATAAACTCATTTAATTGTTTTTTTGCTTCGCAAAAGTACATTTTTAATTTATCTTTAAACCATGTTGTTAGAAAGTGAAAGATTAATTATTAGAGAGGCTAAGGTTAGTGACGCTCCTTTTTATTTTAAGCTATTCAATGATCCTGATTGGATTGAAAACATTAGTGACAAAGGCTTGAAAACGATTGAAGAAACAAAAACCTATTTAAAAGATATATTGCCAAAAAATCAAAAACTCGGAGGACTTGGTTTTTTTACTGTGTTACTAAAGGATACCAATGAACCTATTGGAACCTCTACCGCATTGCAAAGAGATAAATTAGAATATATTGATATTGGTTATGCCTTTTTACCAGTAGCTAGAAGAAAAGGCTATGCCACTGAGGCCACAAAATTAATTATCGAATACGTTCGTACTACTTTCAAACAAAAAAAAGTATACGCTTTTACAATACCCAAAAACACAGCTTCGCAAAACCTTTTAAAAAAACTTGGATTTACCTATATTGGAATGAAAAGTATATATGAAGGTGAAGAAGATTATGTTTTTGAATATGTTTTTTAACGATTATATCTACATGAAAAAAATTATTATTTTATTTATCATTCTGATTGCTACCGACGGATTTGCTTGTTCTTGCATAAAACTTAGCAATAATTTCAAAGAAAACATTGCTAGTGAGTTTAAATCTTCCGTTGTAATTTTCTACGGGAAAGTAATTCAAAAGAAAATATACAAAGCACAAGAGACAGACGATTATATTTCTAACTCAGATATTATTTTTTACACGTTTGAAATATCTAAAGTTTATAAAGGAGAAATTACCCAAAAGAGAATTATTATAAAATCTAACAATGATGGCGGCTCTTGTGGTTATCCTTTTGAAGTAAATAAAAAATATTTAGTTTATTCCAATTACTATGGAGTAAATCAAGCGAATGTTTCTAAGAACGATTTATTTACTTCTATTTGTCACAGAACAAACCTGCTGAAAAACGTAAAAAGTAAAGAACTTAGATTATTAAAAAGACATTCAAAAAAGAGAAAAAAACGTTTAGACACCTAAATCTAATTCTATTTTTGAGTTTGATTTTTGTCTCACTTCCTTTTGTTATACTCATTCAAACAGGAGGAACATATACTCCTACGTCTCAAACTAAGTTAATTGCTATCAATAAAACTCAATCTATTCTAAGAGGTAAAACGATTTTTAAGAAAGAGCAATGTATCAACTGTCATAAACTTGATAAAACATGTCGCCAACTTTTGAATAACCTACGAGATCGATATGAAAAAGAATTTCTATATAATTTTATTCGAAATGAAGACTCATTACTTAAAGCAAAACATCCAGAAGTTATTTCTTTAAAAAAATCATATAACGGCGCTAATGGTTTACATGATAAGAAACACTTATCAGATACTCAAATTGAAGACTTACTTGACTTTATAGCTAGTTTTGACTAATTTATCGTCAATTAAAAAATTAACTTTTATTTTTGTATAATAATTTATAATATTTGCACTATCCTCTTATTATATGACCATAACTACTATACCCTACAAAACATGAAAATTAATTTTTCAAAAAAGAGAGCAATAAAATCAAGTAAAATAAAAACTAAAAAGTTTTTGTTTCTACCTATGTTTCATAATGGATCTATGTACTGGTTAGAAAATGTAATTGTTAAAAAGAATTTTAACGGAAAATACTATCAGGTAACAGACATTAAAAGATTCAAGTAAATAAGAGCAATTAATTACCCTAAATACAAATCTATTAATCCTTCTGGAGTTGCTACTTCAATAATTTGATTCGCTCTATCTACCTTTTTGATAAAGTCATCAATCATAGGAATAAAGATTTCTTTTTCTTCTCTTTCTATTTCAAATAAAGGTTGTGCAGAAGTATCATTAATATTCTTAATAACACCAACCTCTCCAAAAGAAGCATCTATAATTTTAAAACCAATTACTTCGTGGTAGTAAAATTTGTTTCCTGTTAACTTAGGAAGTAATGATAAAGGTAAATAGATTCCAGCACGCATGATTGCATCTGCATCTTCTTCTGAAGACACATCTTCAAACTTTACACGTAACATGGTACCTTTACTTAAAGAAGATTTTTCAATAAAAAATGGAACCAGGTTATTGCCTAATCCGACAAAAACTGATTCCATATTTCTATAAAGTTCGGGCTCATCGGTATCTAACTTAATAACCACCTCACCCTTAAAACTATGTTTTTTAACGATTTTACCTAAATAAAAGCAATCTTCAATACGCATGTTATCAATTTAAAATCGTTGGTATAGTTCTTATTCTTCGCTATCAGCTCCGTTTTCAGCAGCAGCATCTTCACTATCAGTAGCAGGTGCGTTTGCAGCAATACGTGCTTCGTTAACAGCTTTTTCAGCTTCTAAAGCTTTTGCTTTAGCATCTTCTTTAGCTTTTGCTAAACCTTCAGCTTTACCAGCAACTTTACTAGCTTTTTCTTCTAACCATGCAGCAAATTTAGCATCTGCTTGCTCTTGAGTTAAAGCTCCTTTACGAACTCCTCCAGCTAAGTGATTCTTTAATAAAGCTCCTTTATAAGATAAAATAGCTCTTGCAGTATCAGTTGGTTGAGCACCGTTTTGTAACCAAGCTACAGCTTTATCAACACTTAAATCGATAGTTGCAGGGTTAGTATTTGGGTTATACGTTCCGATTTTCTCTAAAAAACGTCCATCTCTCTTAGCTCTTGAATCAGCAGCTACTACCCAATAAAATGGTTTTCCTTTTTTACCGTGTCTTTGTAATCTAATTTTTACAGGCATAATGTTAATTTTTAAGGTACGCGACCTTGATTATTAATAATTCTTACTATCTCGTAGTAAGTGGGCGCAAAATTATAAAATATTTTTCATTCTACCACAATAAAACTCATTTTATAAAAACAAAAAAAGAGCCTGATAAACAAGCTCTTAAGAAAAATAAATTATACGGTATATTATAATACTCTAACGCTAACTGCGTTTAATCCTTTTCTTCCTTCTTTAAGTTCAAACTCTACAGTATCACCTTCTCTAACCTCATCGATTAAACCTGATACGTGTACAAAATGTTCTTGGTTCGAACCTGTTTCAATAATAAATCCAAAACCTTTAGATTCATTGAAGAACTTTACTGTTCCTTCTTTCATTGTAAAAAATATTATATTAAAAAAAGCAAATGTAATCTTATTAATTGATTATCAACTACTTTTTCTGTAATTTATTTAAATCTTAACTTCTACGTAACATACAATTCTCTTACAACATCAGTAACACAGTTAGTTACATTTTTTGCATCCAACTCAGTTAATAACTTCTAAAACTAGAAAGTTAATTTCTTTGTATTTTTGTATTTGTTTTCACAAGAAAACAACTTCATAAAGAAAACCATATCGATGTACTTAATTTTTGATACTGAAACAACGGGATTACCTAAAAGTTGGAACGCTCCAATTACAGATACAGATAACTGGCCAAGAGCAATACAAATTGCATGGCAGTTACATGATGAAATGGGTAATTTAATTGAGCATAACGATTTTTTAATTAATCCGGAAGGGTTCAATATTCCATATGATGCAGAACGTATTCATGGAATTTCTACAGATTTAGCCATTGAGCAAGGTATTTCTTTAAACGAAGGGTTAGACCTTTTTAATGAAGCTTTAAAAAAAACCAAGTTTATTGTTGGACAAAATGTTGGCTTTGATGTCAACATCATGGGGTGTGAATTCCATCGTTTAGGCGTTGAAAACAACTTAACCGAATTACCTGTATTAGATACCTGTACCGAACATACGGCTCAATTATGTCAAATACCTGGTGGTAGAGGAGGAAAATTTAAACTACCTACACTTACAGAATTACACAACCATTTATTCGGCACTGGTTTTGGAGAAGCACATAATGCAACTGCCGATGTAGAAGCTACCACTCGTTGTTTCTTAGAACTTATTAGGTTACGTCAATATACAGAAGAGCAACTAGACGTCCCTAATGATTATTTTCAGCGCTATTCGGAAGCCAACCCAATGCCTATTAAAGTTATCGGATTAAAACACTTAAATCTAAAAGAAGAAAGTGATAAAATTCGAAAACGAAAAGCGTCAGAATCAGATGCTGAAACTACGCATAGTACATCTGAAGGATTGGCTGCCTTAGAGGGTGCTCAGTTTGCACACCTTCATAACCACACGCAATATTCGGTGCTCCAATCAACCATTCAAATTGGAAACATTGTAAATGCCGCTGGAAAAGACAATATGTCTGCCGTAGCCATGACCGATACCGGTAATATGATGGCAGCGTTCCACTTTGTGCAGGCTGTATTTGGACATAACAAATCAGTAGAAGCCGCCAATAAAGAAGCTATTGAAAAAGGTGAAGAGCCTACGCAAAAACCTTTAAAACCTATTGTAGGTTGTGAATTTAATATCTGTGGAGATCATACTAACAAAAGCCAAAAAGACAACGGGTATCAAGTAGTTTTACTAGCAAAAAACAAAAACGGGTACCACAACTTAGCAAAAATGTCTTCCATTGCCTTTGTTGATGGATTCTATTATGTTCCAAGAATTGACAAAGAGGTTGTAAAAAAATATAAAGAAGACGTAATTGTTTTAACAGGAAATTTATACGGAGAAGTTCCTAGTAAAATATTAAATGTAGGAGAAGCTCAAGCAGAAGAAGCCTTACTATGGTGGAAAGAAGAGTTTGGAGATGATTTATATATTGAGTTAATGCGTCATAATCAGGAAGACGAGAACGTAGTTAACAAAACACTTTTAGAATTTTCAAAAAAGCACGATGTAAAAATTGTTGCCTCTAACAACACTTTTTATTTAGATAAAGAAGATGCCAATGCACATGATATTTTATTATGTGTAAAAGATGGTGAAAAACAAGCTACCCCAATTGGTAGAGGACGTGGATATAGATACGGACTTCCAAACGACGAATACTACTTTAAGTCTACAGAAGAAATGAAGCATTTATTTGCTGATTTACCTGAAGCGATCCTTAATATTCAGGAAATTGTAGATAAAGTAGAACCTTTTACCCTAGCACGTGACGTATTATTACCTGCCTTCGATATTCCTGAAGAATTTAGAGATGATAAAGATTTAGAAGACGGAGGAAAACGAGGTGAAAATAACTTCTTACGACACTTAACCTACGAAGGGGCTAAAATTCGTTATGGCGAGTTAACCGATAGTATTTGCGAACGTTTAGATTTTGAATTAGACGTTATTGCAAAAACAGGATATCCGGGTTATTTCTTAATTGTAGAAGACTTTATTAGAGAAGCTCGTAAAATGGATGTGTCGGTTGGACCCGGTCGTGGTTCTGCAGCAGGTTCTGTGGTAGCGTACTGTTTATGGATCACCAATATTGACCCAATTAAGTACGATTTACTTTTTGAGCGTTTCTTAAATCCTGAACGTGTATCCATGCCCGATATTGATATTGACTTTGATGATGAAGGACGAAGTCGTGTAATGGATTATGTAATTGATAAATACGGTGCCAATCAAGTAGCACAAATTATCACTTATGGTACCATGGCAGCAAAATCATCTATTCGTGATACTGCCCGTGTACTAGATTTACCATTATTTGAAGCCGATAGAATTGCCAAGTTAATCCCTGGTATGAAGCTTAAAAAAATCTTCTCTTTAGATGATGCCGGATTAAAAGCCAAGCTTCGTTCAGAAGAAATAGAAATGGTAAACGAGCTTAAATCTATTTCTAATGGAAATGGATTAGAAGCCGAAACTATTAATAAAGCCCGAATCTTAGAAGGTTCGGTTCGAAATACAGGAATTCATGCCTGTGGGGTAATTATTACTCCAGATGATATTACCAAATTCGTACCTGTTTCTTTAGCCAAAGATTCCGACATGTATGTTACTCAGTTTGATAACTCGGTAGTGGAAAGTGCGGGATTACTAAAAATGGATTTCTTGGGGTTAAAAACATTAACCCTTATCAAAGACACCGTAAAAATTGTAAAGGCACGTCATGGAGTAGAACTAGATCCAGAAAACTTCCCGATTGATGACGAAGAAACCTATGCATTATTCCAACGTGGAGAAACCGTAGGGATATTCCAATATGAATCTCCCGGAATGCAGAAATACATGCGTGAATTAAAACCAACAGTTTTTGCCGATTTAATTGCCATGAACGCCCTGTATCGTCCAGGTCCGTTAGAATATATTCCTTCCTTCATTAGAAGAAAGCATGGAGACGAAGAAATTACCTATGACTTACCGGCCTTAGAAGAATATTTAGCAGAAACCTACGGAATTACGGTATACCAAGAGCAGGTAATGCTACTTTCTCAAAAGTTAGCAGATTTTACCAAAGGTGAGGCCGATGTACTTCGTAAGGCAATGGGTAAAAAACAAATTGCCGTACTAGCGAAAATGAAGCCTAAGTTTGTAGAACAAGCTATGGCAAATGGACATGATGAAAAAGCGCTTGAAAAGATTTGGAAAGACTGGGAGGCATTTGCATCTTATGCCTTTAACAAATCGCACTCTACCTGTTATGCATGGATTGCATATCAAACAGCATATTTAAAAGCACATTACCCTGCTGAATATATGGCTGCAGTACTATCTAACAACATGAACGATATTAAATCGGTTTCTTTCTTTATGGAAGAATGTAAACGTATGGGATTAGAAGTACTTGGACCAGATATTAACGAATCTTTCTCTAAATTCTCCGTAAATAAAGAAGGAGCTGTTCGTTTTGGAATGGCAGCAATCAAAGGAGTTGGAGCCTCTGCCGTAAAGGCTATTATTGATGAACGTAAAGAAAACGGAAACTTTACTTCTGTTTTTGATGTTGCTAAGCGAGTAGACCTAAGGGTTGCCAATAAAAAAGCCTTTGAAGGTTTAATCTTAGCAGGTGGATTTGATTCTTTTGCCAATACTCATAGGGCACAATACTTTGAAGAAGATGAGAAGAGTCAAAAATTCATAGAAAAAGCCTTGCGTTTTGGTAATAAGTTTCAGGAAAACCAAAACTCATCACAAGTATCGTTGTTTGGAGAAGCTTCCGCAGTAGACTTACCGGAGCCTATCATTCCAGAATGTGAAACATGGGGTACCATGGAACTCTTAGCACGAGAAAAGGAAGTGGTAGGAATGTATATTTCTGCACATCCGTTAGATGACTTTAAAAACGAAATGAAGTTTTGTAACGCTACCTTAACTCACTTTAAAGATTTAGCTAAATATGAAGGTTTAGCTCTTTCATTTGGAGGTATTATAACTGATGTACAACACCGTGTATCTAAAGCAGGAAAAGGTTGGGCTTCTTTTATTATTGAAGATTATACCGACAGTTTTGAGTTTAGAATTTTTGGAGAAGAATATTTAAAGTTCAAACACTTCTTAGTACCAAGTTCATTCCTATTTGTAAAAACTACGGTGAAACCAGGATGGACTAACAAAGAAGGTGTAAAAGGAGACCCAAGAGTTAGTTTTATTGAGTTTAACTTACTTCACGACATTATGGATAAAATGTGTAAGAAAATTACCATTAAAATGCCTTTAAATGAAGTGAATGAAAATAGAATTAAAGAACTACAACATTTATTTGCTACCAATAAAGGAAGTCAGAATTTAAACTTTACCATTTGGGATGCTGAAGAGAAGATCGAATTGAGTTTACCTAGTAGAACTACTAAAATTAAAATATCTAACGAGTTCTTAAAAGCATTAGACGAACAGTTCATTAATTACAAACTGAACTAAATGCTTCAAGAATATCAAAATAGTATGTCCTTATTAACCCAAGTGGTTGATAAGGATTTATACATTCAACTCATACATCAATTAAATAAAGATTTTGAATTAGTAAGTTTAGATATAGCCTTTGATACAGAAAGTACGCCTTTAGAACTAAAAAACACATTACAAGAAACGGTGAAAAACTTATTATTAAATGATTCCGACGGGTATTACAATTTGCTATACCGTATAGACGTTTCTGAAACCATCATAAAGAGTATTGACACCTCAAGCATGGATAATTATTCTGAAGAAGTTACTTTCTTAATCTTAAAAAGAGTCTGGCAAAAGGTGTATTATAAGAATAAGTTTTCTAGCTAATCATTGCAAGAGAAGCAATCTGTTGTTTTTAAAATGGTTTAACCAATTCATTAACATACTCCTTAAAAGTATCTTCCTTCATCTTTTCATTCTTTAAATAATCACTAAAAAAATGACTCGGCCAAACCACTATATCGTCCCTCATTAGTTTACAAGTAACACGATTAGCTCCTATATTAAAATAACTATAAACTCCTTCCCAAGAAAAACCATATAATCTACAAAGGGTCTCCCCAAAATACGCTGTCAATTCTGCCTCAAGTATATGGTTCTGCTCAGAAATAGAATCTGTTTTCTCATTGATTAAAATAAGATCTATTTCTTCTTGCAAACTCTTTAAAGAAAAATCTAGACAATAACCTTTCTCCCCATATTTTCTTGAAGTTTGTAAGGCTACTTTCTCAGGGTTTCTTACCTCTAATGTATCAGGTGTTTTAAGAAATTGAAACAAAACTCCTGGAGCTACTATTTTTCTTTCACCAATTGTCGAATATTGATAGTGCAAATAGTCTTTAAAGTGTTTTTTACTAAAATCATAAATAGGAAGTCTACGGTCAAAAAAGTGAGATGGATGAAAACGTTCTCTTCCTTTTTCAATAAAATAAGAATAGTAATTAACTCCATTTCGATCTCCTCCTGCAAAATATTGCCCAGGGTCTTCTGCATCAAAAATTCTACAAAACGTTTCCCCTACATAAGCACTTAATTCTGCCTTTAGTAATTCTGTATTCCCTTCTTTATAAGTATCGGGGTTATTGATAATTTTATCAATTTCCTCTTCTAAACTTTGTAAGGAAAAATCCAACTTATAACCTTTCGCAATGAACTTTTTAGCAACCTCTTCTGCTATTAAAGATGGATTACTATCTCCTGGCATATTAAACATATACTTATGCTATTATGAAGTCAACTCTCTAAATAAACTTTCTAAATTCTTATTTTCAGTATTCAACCCAAGAATCTTTAAACCATTTTCTTGTGCGAAGTCAAAAATATGTGGACGCATATCTTCCGTAGTATCAAAAACTAAGGTCCAATTATTTTCAGAAGTATTTTTATAGGAA
Source organism: Tenacibaculum sp. 190130A14a (assembly GCF_964048965.1). Classification (NCBI taxonomy): domain Bacteria; kingdom Pseudomonadati; phylum Bacteroidota; class Flavobacteriia; order Flavobacteriales; family Flavobacteriaceae; genus Tenacibaculum; species Tenacibaculum polynesiense. The sequence goes on from NZ_OZ040189.1 coordinate 3,663,535, forward strand.
ACCACATTAAGCATACGCTTTATAAACTGCTCTTCTAACTTATAATCAAAGGTTACATGAATAACTTGCTCGGTAGATGTTTTTAATTCATTTATTTTTTTATCGGTAACAATTTCTCCTTTATTGATAATAATAACACGATCGCACACCGCTTCTACCTCTTGCATTATATGGGTAGAAAGTAACACTATTTTATCTTTTCCTAATTCCTTTATCAATCCACGTATTTCTACCAATTGATTCGGATCTAATCCTGTGGTAGGTTCATCTAAAATCAACACTTCTGGATCATGCAAAATAGCTGCTGCCAATCCAACTCGTTGTCGATATCCCTTTGAAAGCTGCCCTATTTTCTTATGCGCTTCTAAAGTCAGCCCTACTTTTGCAATTACTTCTTCTACTTTTTCAATACCTACTTGATGAACCGATGCTTGAAACTGTAAATACTCCCTTACGTACATATCTAAATACAAGGGATTATGTTCTGGTAAATACCCTATTTGCTTCTGCGCTTCTATAGAATTTTTAACCACATCAATTCCACCAACCATAACAGTTCCTTCAGAAGGCTGAATAAACCCAGTTAACATTTTCATCGTAGTTGATTTCCCTGCTCCATTTGGCCCCAAAAAACCAATAATCTCACCCTTCTCTCCAGAAAAAGAAATGGCATTTACTGCTTTTTGAGCTCCGTACATTTTTGATACCGATGTTAGTACTATTGACATTGTTTTGATTGATATATTTTAGATGGTATAATCAAACGTAATCTCTATTAGATTAAATCTAGCCTTCAACTAATAATTAATAAAATTACATTCTCTGATAAGAAACGAAACTATAATCGTATTTATTTTTCTCATCTGCTTTAAAATCTTCACGAGAAACTTCTTTCCAAACAGTTGCATCTATTGCTGGAAAAAACACATCTGCTTCAAACGTTTCATGAACAATGGTAATATCTAATTGATCTACCAATCCTTTATCCATTACTTGTTTATAAATCTGAGCTCCTCCAATAATAAAAACTTCCGAATCTTCTTTGGCTAATTCTAAAGCTTCCTCTACAGAATTAGCGACCAAACATCCATCTACAAAATAATCATTGTTTCTCGTTATGATTACCGTAGTTCTATTAGGCAAAGGCTTCCCTATACTTTCATAAGTATTTCGACCCATTAAAATATGATGCCCTGAGGTAACCTTTTTAAAACGTTTTAAATCGGCAGGTAAATGCCATATTAGGTCATTATCTTTTCCTAAAGCATTATTTTTTGCAATAGCTGCAATCAGTGTAATCATTATCTTAGGATTTGTTGTGCATGATGATTAAAGTGCCCAATATAATCATCTAACATTTCTTGAAAGGAATAAATCTCTACTTTTTCTATTTCTTTGGAAACATTTATCGATGCTTCGAATTTATCTTCCGGAAAATTATGCCAAACATGTGCAATCTGGGTGTTTAAACTTTTCCATAAAGTAACTATTTCAGCTATAGAAACTTGTTGCCAATGTTGTGCCGCAACCCATTCATTTTGATGATACACCACATGTGGTATTTCCTGATACTGAACTCGAATATAGCGTTGTAAATTGTTAAGAGCTGAATCTACTAAATGTCCTAAAATTTCCTTTTTACTCCATTTACCAGCTTCTTTTACGTTCCAATCAGCCTCAGAAAGAACCGATATTCTCTTTGGGAAAGTCTCTAATACTTCTTCTAAAGCAACAATATGTTTTGTTACATATTCTTTACCCATTCTTTTATATATCCGTTGAAATCTTCTTTTTGTGTCACTTTATTCACGGCATCAACTTCCAAATTATTAATGATTGTTTTAATGGCCTCAAGCACATTTTCATCATCAATTTTTTCAATCTTATCGTAAATCTCTTCTTTTATTAAATCTATTGAGGCTGTCATAATATTGGTTATTAGCTATTGAAACACTAATTTACTAACAAAACAACAAAACTCAAAGTTAGATTTATCTAAAAGTACGTTAAATTATACTGCTACGACACCTTTGATATGTGGATGCGGATTATAATCAATCAATTCGAAATCATTAAATGTGAAGTCTTCTATATTTTTAATTTCTGGATTGATCTTCATCTTTGGTAATGGTCTTGGCTCACGAGATAATTGCAATTCTAACTGCTCCATATGATTATTATAAATATGTGCATCTCCAAACGTGTGAATAAACTCTCCTACTTCATAACCACATACCTGAGCAATCATCATTGTAAACAATGCATAACTTGCAATATTAAAAGGAACTCCTAAAAAGATATCAGCACTACGTTGATACAATTGACAAGACAACTTCCCATCTGCTACATAAAACTGAAAGAAAGCATGACATGGAGGCAATGCAGCTTTTCCATTGGCTACATTTTCTGAAAAAGAAACCGAAGTATCTGGCAACACAGAAGGATTCCAAGCTGACACTAACATTCTACGACTATTTGGATTCTTTTTCAAGGTTTCTATCACCTCTTTCAACTGATCTATCTCGTCACTGTTCCAATTACGCCATTGATGACCGTACACAGGACCTAAATCACCATTCTCATCGGCCCATTCATTCCATATACGTACACCATTTTCTTGTAAATACTTGATATTGGTATCCCCTTTAATAAACCACAACAATTCATAAATAATCGATTTCAAGTGCAGTTTTTTGGTAGTTACCATTGGGAAACCTTCGTTTAAATCAAATCGCATCTGATACCCAAAAACACTTTTAGTACCCGTACCTGTTCTATCTCCTTTTTCGTTTCCGCTCTCTAATACATGTTTTACTAAATCGTGATATTGCTTCATTTTTTCCCCTTTTGATTTTTCCAAAAATAAAAAAGCTCCAACATAAAATGTTCGAGCTTTTCAAAATAATATTAATAAGTTATTAACTATCTGTTTGTTCTAGAAATTTACTATCCGATGATCATTCCTGCGATAGTAGCTGACATTAATGAAGCAATTGTACCTCCAATTAATGCTTTCATACCAAACTCCGATAATGTTTTACGTTGCCCTGGAGCTAATGAACCAATTCCTCCAATTTGAATACCAATAGAAGCAAAATTTGCAAATCCACATAGCATATAGGTTGCCATGATAACAGATTTATTATATGTTAAATGTGTTGCAGATGCCACGTTCTTTAATTCGGCTAATTGGATATATCCCACAAACTCACTTGCTGCTAATTTGATTCCTAATAATTGTCCCATTAAGGCCATATCTTCACTAGGCACACCAATTAACCACATTAATGGTGCGAATATATATCCTAAAATCGCCTCTAATGAAAACTTAGGATACGGTGTGTTTGCTGCCATCCATTCATTTAATGTTGTAATATCTCCTATCCAACCTAAAATTCCATTTAACATAGCTATAAAAGCAATAAACACTAATAACATTGCAGCTACATTCATTGCTAAGTTTAATCCTTCTGTAGTTCCGTTAGCAATTGCATCTAAAATATTAGAACCTATTTTTTCTGAAGATACTTTTACATCGGTATTTACTTCTTCTGTTTGTGGATATAAGATTTTAGAAATAATAATAGCTCCAGGTGCTGCCATTACTGAGGCTGCTAATAAGTGTTTTGCATATAATAAACGTAAGGCTTCATCATCTCCTCCTAAGAATCCGATATAGGCTGCTAATACTGCCCCAGCAACCGTTGCCATTCCTCCAATCATTACTAATAAGATTTCAGAACGATTCATTTTTTCTAAGTAGGCCTTAATCAATAAAGGCGCTTCTGTTTGTCCTAAGAAAATATTTCCTGCCACTGATAAACTTTCTGCTCCTGAAATTTTTAGACTCTTCGATAATAACCAAGCTAATCCTTTTACAACCTTTTGGATTAGTCCTAAGTAGAATAACAATGAAGTTAAGGCTGAGAAAAATATAATCGTAGGTAAAACCTGAAATGCAAAAATAAATCCAAACGAATCCATATCTGCTACTAATCCGCTAAATAAAAATTCACTTCCCGCTCTTGTAAAATCTAGTACACTTACAAAAATACTTCCTACAAATTCAAAGGCTTTTTGTACAAAAGGTACTTTTAAAACTCCAACAGCAATTAACAACTGAAATCCTAAACCTAAACCAACTGTCTTCCAATCAACCCCTCTTCTATTAGAGCTAAATAAAAATGCAATTACAATTAAAGAAGCCATCCCTAAAACCCCTCTTAAAAAGCTATTTAGAGAAAAATCTTCACTAGGTTTAATCCCTGTTGCTTTTGGTTCTTCTTTAACTTCTGCTACTTCCGCCTTTTGCTCCGCAGCAACAGGTACGTTCTCAGTAGCAAATGAATACACCACATTATTCTCTGCTATTGTTAGTTTATCTTCAGATAGCTCAACAATATTATAATAACGAACCGTATCTTTTGGTTGTTTATAATTAAAAATTAATAAATTGTTTTGTCGGATATAGTTTCCTGAAGCTTGTAGATTCTCTTTCGCTTCTAATGTGTAGTTAAAGTTACCTTCTGATAAGGTAAAAACATCATTCGGGTTGATTTGAAATAATTCATTTCCGTTTGAAGTAATTGATGAAAAATTCCACTTTTTTTCTATGCTTTGTCCAAAAATTGTTACAGATGCGCAAAGCACAATAAGCGTAAATAATTTCTTCATTTTAAAAAATTTAAATTGTTAAGAACGTTTGCTAATTTCGTCGCGAATTTTAGCTGCTAATTCATAGTTTTCATTTGCAACTGCCTCATCTAGTTGCTCATGCAATTCCTTTATTGATAAATTTGAAAACCCTCCTTTTTCCTCTAGGCTTTCTTCTAAATCAATCTCATATTCATCTTCTTCTAACTCATCTTCAAATTCAAGCTCTTCTTCCATTTTTAAATAAATACCTGCTTTATCTAAAATGTTTTCATAGGTATAAATAGGCGCTTGAAAACGTACTGCTAATGCAATGGCATCAGAAGTTCTTGTATCTATGGTCTCTTCAACTCCGTCTCTTTCACATACTAAGCTTGAAAAGAATACACCATCTACCAATTTATGAATGATTACCTGCTTGATTTTAATCACAAAACGATCAGCAAAAGTTTTAAACAAATCATGAGTTAAGGGTCTCGGTGGTCTGATCTCCTTTTCCAAAGCGATTGCTATTGACTGTGCTTCAAATGCACCAATAATTATAGGTAAAGTTCTTTTACCTCCTATTTCGCTCAATACCAAAGCGTACGCTCCGCTTTGCGTTTGACTATACGAAATACCCTTAATAGTTAGTTGTATTAAACTCATTTATCAGTCTTCATAAAAGAAAAAGGCTGTCTAATTTTAGGGTTTTCCTGATAATTAGACAGCCCTTTTTTGCGGGCACAATTTACTAAAAATTATGAGTCGACATCTTAATTTTCTAAAAAGAAAATTCTGCCCTAAAAAATTATGCTTGTTTAAAGGCCTTTAATTTTTCGATTAATTGTGGAACAACTTCAAAAGCATCACCAACAATACCATAATCTGCTGCCTTAAAGAAAGGTGCTTCTGGGTCATTATTGATTACAACTTTTACTTTCGAAGCATTCACTCCAGCTAAATGCTGAATTGCTCCTGAAATCCCTATTGCAATATATAAGTTAGATGCTACTGGCTTACCAGTTTGCCCAACGTGCTCGCTATGAGGTCTCCATCCTAAATCAGACACTGGCTTAGAACATGCAGTTGCAGCTCCTAAAACATCTGCTAACTCCTCTACCATTCCCCAGTTCTCTGGTCCTTTTAATCCACGTCCAGCTGAAACTACTACATCAGCATCTGCAATAGTAACTTTTCCTGTTGCTCTACTAATGCTTTCAGACTTTACTCCTAAACCTGGTAAAGAAGCTTCAAAACTTTCAGCTGCTCCAGACACTGGGTTCTCATGAACTCCAAATGAGTTTTTAGCTACTCCAACTACTTTCTTTTCAGTTGAAATTTCAGTATTGTTAAACCCTTTGTTAGAAAACGCTTTTCTCTTCACTACAAATGGACTCGTACTACTTGGTAACGCTACTGCATTTGATGCATAACCTGCATCTAATCCAACAGCTACTAGAGGACCAACAGATAATCCATCAATACTTGAATCTACAACAACTACCTCAGCTCCATTGGCTTCAGCTACTTGCTTAATAATAGCAGCATACGCTTTCGCTTCAAAAGAACCTAAGTCATTTTTAACCTCTACTACTTTTTCAGCACCATACGTGTATAATTCAGAAGCATCACCACCATTGATTGATAAAACAACCATATTGCTTCCCATTTGCTCTGCTACTTTCTTTCCGTATGAAACTACTTCAAAAGCAGTTTTCTTGAATTTTCCTTCCGATGAATCGGCAAAAACTAATACAGACATATTTTAATATTTTTTGACTTTAGAAATAAGATTTCTAAAAAGTGATTTTTAATTTTAATTAAATTGCTTTTGCTTCGTTATGTAATAAGTTGATTAAATCATCAACATTATCAACTAACTTAACAGCTCCTTTTGCTGCAGGCTTCTCAAAATTTTGAGTTGACGATGCAGATGCAGCTCCTGAAGCTTCAACAACATTCAATGGCTTCTTACGAGCCATCATAATTCCACGCATGTTAGGAATACGTAAATCTTTTTCTTCTACGATTCCTTTTTGACCTGCTACTACCATTGGTAAAGAAGAAGATAATTTTTCTTCACCACCATCAATTTCTCTATCTAAAGTTACATTCGTTCCTTCAACTTCCATTCCAACACAAGCATTCACAAAGTTGAAATCTAATAATGAAGCTAACATTCCTGGAACCATTTGACCATTATAATCTGCAGATTCTTTTCCTGCCAATACTAAATCAAACCCTCCATCTTTAACAACTGCTGCTAATTCTTTCGCTACTAACATTCCGTCTGTTGGATTTGTATTTACTCGAATTGCATTATCTGCTCCAATTGCCAATGCCTTACGCAAAGTTGGTTCTGTTTCAGCTCCTCCTACATTTACTACTGTTACTGAAGCTCCTTGCTTTTCTTTAAACCACATTGCTCTCGTTAATACAAACTCGTCATAAGGATTAATTACAAACTGCACTCCGTTTGTATCAAACTTAGTATCATTATCTGTAAAATTAATTTTTGAAGTGGTATCAGGCACGTGACTGATACAAACTAATATTTTCATATATCGTTGTTTTTAAGAAACTTAATTTTGAGCGACGAAGTTACACTTTTTTTTTAATTTATTATGCGTGCATAATAAATTTTTTACGCTCTTTTTTACTCTTTGTAAAAGTAATCATTATAAAAGGAATATAATATATAAGTTAAAGCAATTTATCTGCTTTAAAAAATAAACAAAATTGTTTACTTTTGCACTCTTGATGAACAACTACTTATAAAACGTATGAAAACAGTACAATTTAGAGAAGCTATCTGCGAAGCGATGAGCGAAGAAATGCGCAGAGATGAAAGCATATATTTAATGGGAGAAGAAGTTGCCGAATACAACGGTGCTTATAAGGCTTCAAAAGGAATGTTAGATGAGTTTGGTGCGAAACGAGTTATAGATACCCCTATTGCTGAATTAGGTTTTGGTGGTATTGCGGTTGGTTCTGCGATGAATGGTAACAGACCTATTGTTGAATATATGACCTTTAATTTCTCTTTAGTTGGTATTGACCAAATTATAAACAACGCGGCAAAAATCCGTCAAATGAGTGGTGGACAGTTTAATTGCCCAATCGTTTTTAGAGGTCCTACTGCTTCTGCTGGTCAATTAGCGGCAACGCACTCACAAGCTTTTGAAAGCTGGTATGCTAACTGTCCAGGATTAAAAGTGATTGTTCCTTCCAATCCATATGACGCAAAAGGATTATTAAAAGCTGCTATTAGAGATGACGATCCGGTTATTTTCATGGAGTCTGAGCAAATGTATGGTGATAAGATGGAAATTCCTGAAGGAGAATACATCATCCCAATCGGTGTAGCAGATATTAAAAGAGAAGGTTCAGATGTTACTGTAGTTTCTTTCGGAAAAATCATCAAAGAAGCTTATAAAGCAGCTGATGAACTAGCGAAAGAAGGTATTTCTATTGAAGTAATCGATTTACGTACAGTTAGACCAATGGATCATAAAACAATTTTAGAATCTGTTAAGAAAACTAATCGTTTAGTAATCTTAGAAGAAGCTTGGCCATTTGGAAGTGTTTCTTCTGAAATTACATTTAGAGTACAAGATGAAGCATTTGATTATTTAGATGCACCTATTAAAAGAATTACAACATCTGATACTCCAGCACCATATTCTCCTGCATTGTTAGAGAAATGGTTACCAAACGCCAATGACGTAATACAAGCTGTTAAAGATGTTATGTACATCAAATAAGAGGTATAACAAAAAAAATAACTACAAAATCCTTTCTATTTTATTAGTAGAAAGGATTTTGGCATAAGAAAAAGTAATGAAACTCAGAATAACCCTACTACTATTAATCCTAACTACCTCTATTAGAGCGCAGTTAACTTTACAAGGAAGAATTGTTGATGAATTTAACAATCCTTTACCTTTTGTTAATGTAGTAATGAAAAAGACCATTCATGGAACTACCACAGATGATGATGGTAAGTTTTATTTAAAAACTAAAAAGTACAGAGGTACTTTAGAAATTTCTTTTATTGGATTTCAAACACAAACATTTAGCGTTAGTGAAAACACAAAGTTCTTAAACATTGTATTAAAAGAAGAAAGCAATCAATTAGATGAAGTAGTAGTGGTTACAAGACCTAAAAAAAGGTTGAAAAAGAAAGAAAATCCGGCTTATAGAATTTTAAAAGAAATATGGAAACGAAAAAGGAAAAACGGATTAGAATTAGTTGATCACTATCAATACAAAAAACACAAGTCTATTGAAATAGGACTTAACAATTTAGACACAGTTTTTTTAAAAAGGATTTTCAAAAAGGAATACGAACAGGCGATCAAAGAAGTTAAATACGATGAAGATGGTGTTAACTACTACATCCCTATATATATTAACGAAGAGGTTTCAAAAATATATGGTAACAATATCTCCAAAGAAGTTAGAACAGATATTGAAGCTGAAAAATCTGAAGGGTTAGGCGCCCAAGGTTTTATTTTTGATAGAATGGCCATGACTTTTCAAAACATCGATGTTTTTAAAAACAACATTACCTTACTTCAACGATCTTTTGTAAGTCCGCTTTCTTCTGACGGTTTTGCTACTTATGACTATGTTTTATACGATAGTATTACCAATAATGATAAAAAACTTTACAACATTTACTTTTTTCCTATTAGAGAAGGAGACTTAGCTTTTGAAGGTAATTTTTGGGTAGCAGATAAAAATTTCTCTATCAAAAAAATCAAAATGAAAGTACGTAAAGAAATCAATTTGAATTTTGTGAGAGGTCTTTCTTTTGAAAAAGAGTATGAAGTTCAAAATGACTCTATTTATCTTCCTACGAGAAATGCTTATGATGGTGATTTTACTTTTATTGATAAAAGTGAAACCAATAAAGGGTTAACCATCAAAAAAACGATCACGTTTAAAGATTACGTTTTAAACAAACCTTTAGCAGATAACTTTTACAAAGACGAAGTTGTTAAGATTAGACCTGATCAGTTTGAAAAGGATAGCACTTATTGGGCTTCTACCGATTCTGAAGAAACAAAATCTACATACCAACTTATTGAAAAGGTTAAAAAGAAAAAACAAATCAAAAATCTAACTGGGGTTATCAATACAGTATCTAGTGGATATATAAACACAAAAGTTGGTGTGCAATTTGGTCCTTTTTGGACTGCCTTTGCTCAAAACGAAATTGAAGGTTTCAGAACACGTCTTGGGTTTAGAACATTCAAAACAAAAGACGATAGGTTTAGACTAAATGGTCATGTTGCTTATGGTTTTAAAGATAAAAAAGCTAAATATGGCCTTGAAGGAAGGTACCTTCTTTCCTATAAACCACGAATAGCAGTTGGTTTAGCACACCAAAATGATATTGAACAATTGGGAAGTGTCCTTTTTAACACAACACAACTTTTAGGAAATAGTTTTGGTACTTCAGCATTATTTACTCGTGGTAACAACCGTTTTCTTTCTAAAGTTAACAAGGTAGCCACCAATGTTGATTTACAAATTAAAAACAACCTTCATGTTGGTATTAATTTAACGCGATCTGACATTACCTCAGCTGATCCAAATTTATTCTCTATCAATTATCTAGATGGTAATGGAAATATTCGAGATAGAGTTGTAGACGTTTCCTCAGATGTATATATTTCTTTTACTCCAGGAAGATTTGTATATGGTTATGGTGTAGAAAGACGCTTCGGAAGAAATATTTTTCCAACATTGATCTTAAACTATAAAAAAGGGCATAGCGGAATTTTAGATGGTACTCACGACTATCATAAACTTCAATTTCAATACAACCAACCTTTACTACTAGGTAAATTTGGTGTTTTAGATGCTACGTTTGAAGCTGGTAAAACCTTTGGAACGGTACCTTTAAGTTTACTAAATCCAGTACCTGCCAACCAGTCTTTTTCTTTAGTTAGAAATACCTTTAGTTTGTTAAACTTCTACGATTTTGTAACAGATACTTATACAGCAACGCACTTAGAGCATCACTTTAACGGATTCTTTTTAAACAGAATCCCGTTAATCAAGAAATTAAAACTAAGAAGTTTAGTTACGTTTAGAGCAGCCTATGGTACAATATCAGATAGTAATCGAGCTATAAATCAATCTGACATTAACTATAATACACCAGAAAAACTGTATTATGAATATGGGTTTGGAATTGAAAATATTGGTTATGGAAACCTACGTTTTTTGAGAATTGATGCCATTTGGAGATCTGATTATTCTTTACCTGTTGGTTCTACAATAGCGCCAACACCTAAGTTTGCTATTCGAATAGGTATTAAACCAGGTTTATAACGAGATACTTAACAGTAAAATAACTTGTATTTATACTATAAAAACGTATAGAAATCACTACTTTTGCAGTCCGATTTTAGAAACGAAGAAAAGTAATTAAGAAATATGACTGCAAAAGAAAGAAAAGTAGTAGATGTTTTAATTGAAATTCCAAAAGGAAGTAGAAACAAATACGAATATGATTTCGATTTAAAGAAAATACGTTTCGACAGAATGTTATTTTCTTCTATGATGTATCCTGGTGATTACGGATTTATCCCAGAAACATTGGCATTAGACGGTGACCCGTTAGATGTTTTAGTATTAGGAGCTGAGCCAACATTTCCAATGTGTGTAATGGAAGTAAAGCCAATTGGTGTATTCCACATGGCAGATGAAAAAGGTCCAGACGAAAAGATCGTATGTGTACCAGTATCTGATCCAATTTGGAACAAATACAACGATTTATCTGACTTAAATCCACACCGTCAACAAGAAATCACTCACTTCTTCCAAGTTTATAAAGATTTAGAGAAGAAAAAAGTAGATATTGGAGATTGGGGAGATGCTAATGAAGCATACGACATCTTACAAAAATGTTTAGATCGTTACGAAGCTAGCGAACACAAAAAGACAGGAGCGTTTGCAATCTAATTTGTAAAGCACCATCCATATTTATAAAGAAAATCCTCTTAATGCCAATTAAGGGGATTTTTCTTTCTCATTGATTTTGTTATATTTACAACAACTATTACTAATCAAATAACTTAAATATGGAACAAAACATAATGTATGTGCCAATTATTTTGGCACTATTAGGACTTGTTTTTATGTATGTAAAAATGGTCTGGGTAAAAAAACAAGATGCTGGAAATGACAAAATGCAATCCATTTCAAAAAGTATCAAAGAAGGAGCTCTTGCTTTTTTATCTGCTGAATATCGATTACTACTTATTTTCGCTATCATTGCCTCGGTAGCACTCTTCATAATATCATATATAGTTCCTACCACACACTGGATGATTGTTCCAGCTTTTATTATTGGAGCTATTTTTTCTGCCTTAGCGGGAAATATCGGAATGCGTATTGCAACTGATGCAAATGCTCGTACTGCAGAAGCGGCTAAAACAAGTTTACCAAAAGCTTTGCAAGTATCTTTCGGTGGAGGAACCGTAATGGGACTTGGAGTAGCGGGATTAGCCGTTTTAGGTTTGAGTTTATTCTTTATGTTCTTTGTTAATATGTTTATTACCGGAGAAGGAAGTTTTTACAATGAAATGACCATTGCTTTAGAAGCTTTAGCAGGGTTCTCTTTAGGTGCTGAATCTATTGCTTTATTTGCACGTGTGGGAGGTGGAATTTACACCAAAGCTGCCGATGTAGGTGCAGATTTAGTTGGTAAGGTAGAAGCAGGAATTCCAGAAGATGACCCTCGTAATCCAGCTACGATTGCTGACAACGTAGGTGATAACGTAGGAGATGTTGCTGGTATGGGAGCCGATTTATTCGGATCGTATGTAGCAACAGTATTAGCTGCCATGGTTTTAGGAAACTATTTAATTAGAGACATGTCTGCTAACGGAGCATTTACAGATGCATTTAGCAATATGGGGCCTATCTTATTACCACTAGTAATTGCTGGTGTGGGAGTACTTGCTTCAATATTAGGAACCTTCTTAGTAAAAATTAAAGATAATACGGCTAAAGAGGCGCAAGTTCAGTCGGCATTAGATTTAGGAAATTGGGTATCGATTGGATTGACATTAATAGCGAGTTTCTTCTTAATTAAATGGATGTTACCAGAAACCATGCAAATGAGTTTCTTTGGAGAAGGTTTAAGAGACGTTTCTTCAATGAATGTATTCTATGCAGCATGTATTGGTTTAGCAGTAGGAGCGTTAATTTCTATTGTAACTGCTTACTATACAAGTTTAGGTAAAAAACCAGTATTAGATATTGTACAAAACAGTTCTACAGGAGCTGCTACAAATATTATTGCAGGATTAGCTGTAGGAATGAAATCTACTTTCTTATCAGTTATTTTATTTGCTGCAGCTATTTACGGATCATATGCGTTGGCAGGGTTCTACGGAGTAGCTTTAGCGGCTTCTGCAATGATGGCAACTACCGCAATGCAATTAGCCATTGATGCTTTCGGACCAATAGCCGATAACGCAGGGGGAGTTGCTGAAATGAGTGAATTAGAAGACCACGTACGTGAGCGTACTGACATTTTAGATTCTGTAGGAAATACGACAGCTGCCGTTGGAAAAGGGTTTGCTATTGCTTCTGCAGCTTTAACAGCTTTAGCATTGTTTGCTGCTTATGTAACTTTTACAGGAATTGACGGTATTAATATTTTTAAAGCCGATGTATTAGCCATGTTATTTGTTGGAGGAATGATTCCAGTAATCTTCTCTGCATTGGCAATGGAATCTGTGGGAAAAGCAGCTATGGAAATGGTACAAGAGGTGCGTAGACAGTTTAGAGAAATTCCAGGGATTATGGAAGGAACTGGAACACCAGATTATGCGAAGTGTGTAGACATTTCTACTCAGGCAGCTTTAAAACAGATGATTTTACCAGGTTTAATAACTATTATTACACCAATTATTATCGGATTGTTATTTGGAGCTGAACCATTAGGTGGATATATGGCAGGAGTTTGTGTATCTGGTGTAATGTGGGCTATTTTCCAAAACAACGCAGGTGGTGCATGGGACAATGCTAAAAAATCGTTTGAAGCAGGTGTAGAAATTGATGGAGAAATGACGTATAAAGGTTCTGATGCTCATAAAGCAGCCGTTACAGGTGATACTGTAGGAGATCCTTTTAAAGATACTTCTGGACCCTCTATGAACATCTTAATTAAATTAACTTGTTTAGTTGGATTGGTCATTGCTCCTATTTTAGGAGGACATACTTCTGAAAGCCACGCTACCAATGAAATTAAAAAAGAGATTAAAGTAGAAATGAAATCTCCAGATGGTGAAATGGCAACTGCTGTGGTAACGACCACTAAAACCGAAAATGGTGAAACCGTTTCTGAAACGGAAACTATTGAAGGTACTGTAGAAGAGGTAAAACAAAAAGTAGAAGAAACTACAGATAAGAACGCTACAGTAGAAGTAAAAAAAGTAATCAAAAAGATAGAAGAGAAAGCAGAGAAAAAAGAATAGCTTTCTTCTTATTACATATATTATAAACTAAAAACCTCACAGTAACTGTGAGGTTTTTTCAAAAGAAAAAATCAGCAAAAATTAAGCTACTGATTTAACTCCTTCAGAACTTTTTTTAACTCTATAATATCTTCTCTTACAGCTGGAAGTTTTACTATATCCAAAGCAAGATTGTTAAGTTCATTTGATTTTTTATAATCCTTTTTTTTATAATAAGCGTTTGCCAAATTATAATAGAAATACCCTTTTCTCTCTAAGTCATTTTCCAATTTAAGACCTTTATCAAGTACTTTAATCGATTTGTCAAAATTATTTAACCTATTAAAAGCTGCTCCATAGTTCATATACGTAGTACCATCCAAGCTATCTACTTCAATAGATTTATCAAAATACATGATACAATCTTTCTCCTCTTTTAAATCTGCAGATAAGATTCCTAATGCACTAAGAATATATTTATTATTTGGTTCAATTTCGTTCGATTTCTGATAAAACCTTTTAGCTTTTTTATATTCACCTTTAGCAGAATATTCAGAACCTAAATCAAAACTAACTGAAGCAATTGAATCTTTAATTAACCCTATCTTAAATAGATTTTTATAATAAATACTTGTATCCTTTGAGTGTTTAGATATCTCTTTATCAGAACTTCCTTTGCAGCTCACTAGTATACAAAAAAATAGTACAGCGATTACTACGTTTTTCATAGTACGTTTCCATTTTCTAAGGTAAAGAAAGTTATCAATCATATTATTTATCAATCTTATTCAACACCTCCTCTTTCGTCAAAGAAGAATTTATTTTAGTGTTATTTTTCCAATATTCATACATTTCTTTATGAATTTCATAAGCTTGTTTTCTTAACTCTGATAATTCTTCTCCATTCTTTTCAGCAAGTTTAATTTCTTCCATAATACTCTTGGACTCCATAGCGTTCTGATCTCCATAAAAATAAAGTTCTCTTTTTTGACTAAATTCTTCTAGTACATCATTTAAACAATACGCAATACTTCCATTTCTTAAATCAAAAATTACGGGCTTATCAGCTGGTAGATTATTCAAAAAATCAATAAATTCTTCATTATCTTCTCTACATCCTGATATTGATCCCCAAACTCTATATTCAAGAGGTTCTTTATCCATTTTTTTTATTGGCAATCCGTAATAAAAATAGTCTTGAATATTTTCTAATCCAGAAACCCCGTCATAATCATTAATTGATTGATATGCTAGATCAAAAAAAGCATCTAACATTTTATATTCTAATCCAGACTCTTCATTTCTACGAGTAAGATTACTTGTCAAAGAAATTGTATCTCCTCTATTATATATCTTACTAATTCTATAACCTATTCCATCTAATATATCTTTTCGATGAGTTATTGTTGAATCCAATTTACTTTCTTTTAAGTCCCTTAAAAACTTATCGAAAACAACACTACCAATTGGGAATTCCTTTTCATATAATACAGTAAAAGTGTCCTCACTATTTATTTGATAATTATATTGTAAAATGGTTTTTTCTTTAATATCAATTGTGAATTTCGTTGGATTAAGAAATGAAGGTCCAAAAAGAATTTGAATTTCTTTTAATTCATTATTCTTAGAACAAGAGATTAAACCTCCCAATAAAAGTAATAATATTAGTTTTTTCATAAACAATATTTTCATCTCTTGAATCTCAATATTTAATTCAAGAAAACATTTCCTTTAGTCTGTTTGGATTGAACAAAGAAAACCAAACTTTTTGATGGTTCTATTACCTCACCTTGTTTATTGAAAAATTTCCATTTATTCAAATCGACCCTATTTTCAAAATATTCAAATGGACATCCTCCAGAACTATCATTCTTTTTAAGCATCACATCATATTCTCCCTCTGCAATTTTATATTTATCCTCAGTCAAAATTGTCCATTTACCAGTTCGATATGTATAATTAACTTCTGAAGGGACAAACCCACAAAAAATATAGCTACCATTATTAATATTTCCATAGGAGTTTACAATAACAAGCTCTCTATTCTTTTTATTTTTACAATTATAAATGATACTACTCAGGAGTAATATACATATAAGAAAATTCCACTTTGTCTTCATTGCAATTTGATTTTTATAACAGTTCATTAAAATAGAAAAAATAAATCAACTTCCTTTTATTCAAACACAAACCTCAACCTATCCCCTGTAGTTTTTTGGGCTAGGATATTGATAGCATGTTCAGAAAGTTGTAGTACTCGAGGATAGCCTCCTGTAACCTGACAGTCGCGCATTAACACAATTAATTTTCCAGAAGGTGTAAGTTGTACTGTGCCTGGGAGCACTCCAGAAGTAAGCATTGAGTTAAAAGTATTGGGTATTGCTTCATTTAATCGGTAGCCCATACGACTATTGTCTTGAGAAATACTAAACGAAGTTTCTTGTAGCAGTGTAACTTGCTCAGGAGATAGTAAGTCGAATTCAGGTCCTTTAAAGCACTGAATATCTTCTGAAGAAAAATGTGACTCATTCACTTTCACCTTTGCAAAACTTTGTTGTAAATTACTATTTACAGTAGCAATAGGTAATACATCTCCTTTATGCAGGATAAAATCGGGTGTGATTCCTTTGTAAAAACTGCGGCTATTTAAAAATTGTTCGGTTTGTATTCCTCCTAAAACACCAATATACGTGCGTACACCATAATTTCTTTTTCCAAAAGATACTACACTTCCTTTGGCTACTTTTTGCACTGAATTTAATTGGATGCGCGTATCATTAAGTTTAGGAGAAAAATCTGCACCAGTAATACATATTAATGTATCTGTTAAAAATTCTAGTTTACATCCTCCAAAAGTAAGTTCAATCAATGCTGCTACTTCATCATTATGCAACAAATGGTTTGCTAATTGTGCCGAGTAAGTATCCATTGCTCCTGATACAGGAACTCCTATTTTCCGATAATCTTTTCTACCGTTATCTTGTATGGTGCTATAAATCCCTGGATTCAGTACTTTAATCATGGAGTAGCGTTTTAGTTATTTGATAGTCTTCCTTTTGAGCCGTTATCTTTTCATATTCGAAAAGACTAATAGGTACAAATTGAATTTTATCGCCAGATTTAGCAAAACAGGGAGTTTCTTTATGCACGTCAAACAAGGAAATAGGCGTATTTCCTATAATATTCCATCCTCCAGCACTTTGCTGGGGATAAATTCCTGTTTGACTTCCACCTATAGCCACCGATCCTTTGGGTACCTGTAATCTTGGTGTTGCTTTTCTAGGAAAATGCAAACATTTTTCTAAACCACCTAAATAGAGAAACCCTGGTAAAAAGCCTATAAAAAACACATTGTATATTGTACTACAATGTTTTTGTATCAACTCTTCGGACGTTAACTGCAATCCTTTGGTCAACTCTTCTAAATCTACACCAAATTGGGTATCATAACATACGGGTATTTCCCACAAAGTACTTTCTGTCTTGATAGCTGCACTTTTGCTTTGATAAAGTGTTTGCAACTCTTCTATTTCGGTCTTTGAGGGTACTTCTTTATAAATGAGCATTAACGAATGATAACCAATAATGCTATCTTCAAGCTCTGCTGATTTGACCTTTATTATCAGCTCCTCAAACTGGATAATGTCTTGTATAATTACTTCGGACATTACAGCTTCCCATTCTATTAAAATAGCACGCTCCCCAAATAGTTTATATGTTGGTTTTTTAAGCAATGGTTATCTCGTTTTCTTCTAGTTTTGCATGAATATAAGCCACCAATTCTATCGCGTTCTCGGTATCTCCATGTACACAAATCGTATCCGCCGTAATATACTTAACTCCTCCAACCGTTTGCACTTGTTGTGCTACAATCATTCTTTTAACATGAGAAAACACAGCTTCTTTATTGGTTATAAGTGCATTTTCTTGACTTCTAGACACTAAGGTTAAGTCTTCATTGTAATTTCTATCGGCAAAAGCTTCGTATTGTATTGATAAATTACTCTTCAAAGCTTCTTCAGCGATTATAGAGTTATAAGGCACATATAAAAAAAGATTCGGACAAGTATTTTGAACAGCTCGTATCATCAATTGTGCTGTCTCTTTGTCTTTTGCTATCAAATTATACAAAGCTCCATGTGGTTTTATATGATGTAAGCTTACCCCTTGAAAATCGGCTCTTTCTTTTAGTAACAGTATTTGCTCTTCGATACTTTTTTGCAACGTTTCTGGAGCAATATCCATTTCCATTCTTCCAAAGTTTTCTCTATCTGGAAAAGAGGGATGAGCTCCTATTTTTACGTTATACTCTACTGCCAAACCAATCACTTCATCCATCACAGTAATACTTCCAGCATGAGCTCCGCAAGCAATATTACACGAAGAAATATAGGGCATTAGTAATTTTTCATTTCCTACTCCTTCCCCTACGTCACAATTGATATCTATGCGATGTTTAGAATACATTAAATACTTTTAAAATACTTTTCAATCCTAAGAATATACTTATCGTTAAAATAAACAACCCTATAAAGTTTTGCCATTTGGTATTACTATAATTTCCTAATACCGATTTCTTGTTCATAATCCATAATAAGATTCCAGCAACAACTGGTAATAACATTCCGTTCGCTACTTGGGCAAATTTGATAATTTCAATAGGTTTAATTCCAATAGAGGAAAACACTACTCCAATAACCAAAATAATCATCCATACAGCTCGAAAGCGTTTTGATTTTAATCCATCTTTCCATCCTAAACATCCTTTAGCTACATAGGCTGCCGCTAGAGGCGCAGTGATTGCTGAGGTAATTCCTGCTGCAAACAATCCTAATGCTAAGAAGTATTTCGAAAAACTTCCATATAAAGGCTCAAGTCCCTTCCCTAAATCGGCTGCATTATTAATTTCTGAAGAATTGATTGCTGCTGCTGATATGATAATGGCCATAGAAACCAACCCTCCTAAGACAATAGAAATAATTGTATCTTTTTTTGCAAAGGATAAATCATCCGATGTTTTCCATTTTTCTTTTACCAAAGAGGCATGTAAAAATAAATTATATGGCACTACCGTTGTACCAATTAATCCAATAATTGTGAGTAAACTTTTCTCAGGAAATTTAGGAATGAACATTCCTTTAAAAATCGCTACTAAATTCGGTTTTGTAACAATGGCTGTAATTAGAAAAGAAATACTCATCAGTAATACCAAAGCAACTAACGTTCTTTCTAAAAACTTATAGTTTCCAATATACAATAAAGCAAAGGCAATAATCCCAATAATCAAACTCATCACATTCACAGTGAAACCTCCAAAAGAAATTAACCAGCTTCCAAATACAGTTTCTAGTCCTAAAATACCTCCACTAATATTTCCTGCTTCATACGAAGCATTTCCTATTACAATGGCTGAAAGAATCAATACTGTGATAAATTGTCTAAAAAAAGGCGATTGTATTTCTTCACGAATTACCTCTGACAATCCTTTTTGCGAAATGATTCCTAATCGTGCTGCCATTTCTTGTAAAACAATGGTTGCTATGATCGATAATAACATTGCCCACAACAAATTCATTCCAAAGTTTACTCCTGCAAGCGTACATAAGGTTACTGTTCCAGGACCAATAAAAGCAGCTGCTACCAACGTACCTGGACCAATATTTTTAAACCAGCTCTTTATCATTTTTTTGTAGCATTTAAGGCGTAAATAGCAAAGCTCCCTAGCCAATGTCCGCCTTCATAACTATCACCTACTAAATTTGGTAATGAATAATTGATATGCTCATTGGCAATATTTTTTAAATGCTTTAATTCTGGCATTCCATCAACAATTTTATACAAAGCCCAAGCTCTTGAAAAGTTTACACCATCTAAATGCACTAATTTTCCATCTTTTCTATCAGACACCTCTCCTACATTCAATCTAAAATCTTTATTTTTTAACTGCGGAAGAAAATCTGCAAACCAAAGTCTAAATTCAGCTGCCGACATAATACGTTTCATAATAGCTGCTTCTTGTAAACATGGCGATAAGAAATCGTATCCACTTGGCTCCCATGACAACGGACAATGTGCATCTTTTAAGTAAAAATCTCTTGCTCTCTTTTTAATCAAATCTTTTAGCTTATTATTCCCTACAGTATTCGCATAATCCCAAGCAAAAGTCAGTCCGAATGCCGTATTGGTATGCTCTCCTACTCTAATTGGATAATTCAGTTTTGGTAAAAACTCCATATACTTTGTTACCATGAGATCGGTTAGCGGTTGTAAATTTTCTTCTAATTGTTTTGCTACTGGGTTGTCCCAAGTATGTAACTCTTCTGCTAATTTTAACAACCAAGCCCATCCATAGGTTCTTTCCCAAGATTTATTATGTTTTCCATGAAAATACGCTACTTCCTTTTCTATATTTTCTTTCGAAATATTAGCCAATAATTGTTGTTTAATCGACTCAGCATTATTCAAATTCGGAAATTGTTTCAGTAAAGAAACTAAACTCCAATGTCCATGAACAGAAGAATGCCAATCAAAACATCCATAAAAAGCAGGATGCAACTCTTTAGGAGATTGTAAGTCTTCGACACCTCCAATAACTTGATTTAATTTATTCGGATATTCAACATTAATACAACTTACTGGTAAAAAGGCTAATTTATTTGCTTGCGCTAAATTTAACTCAGGAGCAGTTACTTCCTTTACCTCTTTTGCCTCATCACTTTTATTATCAACCTGTTTACATGCGATACCTAAACAAATCAATCCTAGGAGATATATTTTTTTCATTGGGTTTGAATACTTAATTTTTTATAAAAGTAACAAAAGAAAACAGGAATATTCTCTTCATTTTCTATTTTTGTCGCATGTCTAAAAGAACACAGCGTAACTTTTCGGTAGACGATATTCAAGTGTTTCAAGAAAAACTTTTTGCTTGGGCTCAACAATATGAAACCATTGTTTGGTTAGATTCTAACAACTATGAACAAGAATATTCTTCGTTTCAATGTGCTGTTGCCTTGGATGAGTTTACTTCTATCAAAACAGATTATCATAATGCTTTTGATAAGTTAAAAGAGTATCAATCATATACCAAAGATTACCTTTTCGGATATATTAGCTACGATGTTAAAAACGATACCGAGCAATTAAGTTCAAGTAATTTTGATGGACTTCATTTTCCTGATTTGTATTTTTTTCAACCTCAAAAATTAATATTCATAAAAGGAAATATTGTAGAGTTTCATTATTTACAAATGATTGATGATGAACTGGAAGAAGATTTTGAAGATATTATAGAAACGAATCCGAATATTCAACAGTGCCCAGAAACAACCGATGAGGTAAAAATAAAACTTCGTATTCACAAAGATGAATACCACGAAAAAGTTGGAAAGGTATTAGAACATATTCATAGAGGTGATATTTATGAAGCCAATTTTTGTCAAGAATTTTATGCTGAAAACACTTCAATTAATCCATTTAAGATTTATCAACATCTAAATAAAATATCCGAACCGCCTTTTGCGACTTTCTTTAAAAACGAGGAGCATTATTTATTATCGGCTACTCCAGAACGTTATATCAGAAAACAAAGCAATAAAATAATATCTCAACCCATTAAGGGAACTGCTAAACGACTTGTGAGTTCAATTGAAGATGAAAAAATAGCTTTTGATTTAGCTAGAGATGAAAAAGAACGTTCTGAAAACATTATGATTGTTGATTTAGTGCGTAATGATTTATCAAGAACAGCTAAAAAAGGAAGTGTACAAGTTGAAGAACTATGTAAGGTATACTCTTTTAAACAGGTACACCAATTAATTTCTACGGTTGTTTCAGAAATTGAAAACACTACCCACCCCGTAGATGTTATAAAAGACACCTTTCCTATGGGGAGCATGACAGGAGCTCCTAAAATTTCTGCCATGAAAATCATTGAAGAATTGGAAGAAACCAAACGCGGTTTATATTCTGGAACTATGGGCTATTTTACTCCAGAAGGTGATTTCGATTTCAATGTAATTATTAGAAGTATTTTATACAATGCCGAAGAAAAATACGTTTCTTATTCAGTAGGTGGTGCCATTACTGCAAAGTCTACTCCAGAAAAAGAATATGAGGAATGTCTTTTAAAAGCAAAAGCCATGAAATATGTTCTTTTAAACAACTAAGAAAACTTAACTATATTTATCCTATGAAAAACATTCTTAAAACCATAACCTTAGTAGCATTATTAATTGTTGGTGTTTCTTGTAAAACTAACAAATATTCTTTTGTAAATGAATATCCTGTAAAAAATGTACCATTAGTAGATAGTACTAATTTTAGTAATCATGTAGAAGGAAAACTTTTGAGTAAAGAAGAACAAGCATTACTAAAACTTCCTTCAATTTTTGAAGAGCAATTAGAGAATGAAAAAGCCAAAATAGGAATTTCATATATCCCTAAAATATCAAACAATTTTCAATCTGTAGTATATTATTTTTATCCAAGTAACACAGAGGTGATTTCAATGTTAGTAAATTACGACAAGGATTTTACGATTATCAATAGTCAAATTTTAGCCTATGATGAAATTGCAGATGGTATTTTACAAACTACTTCTAAATTAGATAAAAACCGTATCGAGTTAACAGAGTATGTTTCTGATAACCCATCTACCTTATTCTTTAAAATTTTAGATAACGGAGATATTACAAGAGAATAATATGACAAACAATACATTTACCTTTAATTTTCATAAAACTACTTTTTTTGGTCAGTATTGGCAACCAGAAACCGTAAAAGCTGTAGTGGTTTTAGTGCATGGAATGGGGGAGCATTCTGATAGATATCATCATGTTGCTGAAAAATTAACAGCGCATCATTTTGGCGTAATTGCTTTTGATCACTTTGGACATGGAAAGACCATTGGAAAACGCGGACACAACCCTGGATTTGACGCAGTTTTAGAAAGTGTCTCTAAATTAATAGAAGAGGCAAAAAGTGTTTTTGGAGATAAACCTATGTTCTTGTATGGACATTCAATGGGTGGTAATGCTGTAATCAACTACACCCTTCGCAAAGAGCACAATTTAAAAGGTACTATTGCAACGAGCCCAATGTTAAAATTAGCGTTCCAACCTCCAGCTTGGAAATTATCTATTGGAAAATTTATGCAAAAGATTGCACCATCAATTACTTTACCTAGTGAATTAGAAACAACTCACATTTCACGTATTCCAGAAGAAGTAAAAAAATATGAAGATGATTCTTTAGTACACGATAAAATAAGTCCGAACTTCTCCTTGTCATTTTTTGATGCAGCTGATTGGGCAATTGAAAATGCAGCCTCTTTAAAAACTCCAATGTATTTATTACACGGGACTGAAGATAAAATTATTGATTACAAAGGAACCGAATCATTTGCTAGCAAAACAAACAACGCGACTCTAAAACTTTATGATGGAGGATATCATGAACTTCATAATGATTTGTGTAAAGAAGAGATGCTACAAGATTTGGTAAACTGGTTAGACAGTCAGGTATAACCTATATTGATTTGAATGTTTCAGGAATTTCAACAACATATTGAAAAGAACCTTCCTTTTTTAAAGGGTAAACAGCTTTTAATTGCTATTTCGGGAGGTATTGATAGTGTTGTTTTAACTTATTTATTAAGTGAGTTACCTGACGTATCAGTTTCTTTAGCACATTGCAATTTTCAATTAAGAGGAATTGAAAGTGATTTGGACGAGGAATTTGTAAAAAATTTAGGTCAAAAGTTACACCTAGAAACACATACTACTGCGTTTCAAACAAACACCTACGCTCAAGAACATAAATTATCTACACAATTAGCAGCAAGATCTTTACGATACGATTGGTTTCACAAACTGTTAAAAAACTATGATTTTGACTACGTTTTAACAGCACATCATGCAGATGATAATTTGGAAACCTTTCTTATCAATTTATCTCGAGGAACTGGACTAGATGGTTTAATCGGTATTCCTGAAGTAAATAATACCATTGTTCGTCCACTTTTACCTTTTACTAGAGATGAAATTGAGGCATATGCAGCAAAAAAAGGTTACCAATGGAGAGAAGATAAGAGCAATAAAGAGACCAAGTATTTACGAAATAAATTAAGACTTGAAGTCATTCCAATGCTGAAAGAAATCAGTCCTAATATGTTAAAATCCTTTAAAAAGACTGTACATTTTCTAAAGGAAGACAAAAAAATAGTGGATGAAAATGTTAAAAAATTAGCTTCTGAAATTCTCACCCAAGAAGGTGATTTAATTAAGATTAACATTAAGAAAACACTAGCTTTACGTAACCCTAAAGCCTATTTATATCGATTCTTAAAAGATTATAACTTTACTGAATGGGAAGATGTTTACGCACTTTTACATGCACAATCTGGTAAGCAAATAGCAACAAAATCGCACATATTGTTGAAAGACAGAGATTTTTTATTACTTTTACGCACTAATAAAAACTCCGAAATACAAAATAAAACAATTTTTATTGATAAAGGAGTTAAAGAAATCACAAAACCCATTCATTTGAGTTTTGACAACGTTCTTAAAACAGAGAAATTAGGAAAAAACATTATCTATGTTGATAAAAAATCATTAAATTTCCCACTCATTCTTAGGAAATGGAAAGAAGGAGATTACTTCTATCCAACAGGAATGAAAGGCAAGAAAAAAGTGAGTAAGTATTTTAAAGACGAAAAGCTGTCTATGTTTGAAAAACAAAATACTTGGTTACTTTGCTCAAAGGAAAACGAAGTGATTTGGATTATCAATAAAAGACAAGATCGACGTTTTTTACCAACCAATAATACAACTGAATTATTAAAAATAATTACATAAAACTATAAACCCCTATAAACCAACTACAGAATGAAAAGACTTTTTACTTTAATTTTATTTTTCGTAGGTTTAGTTACATACTCACAGTCAGATGACAATCCCTTGTTAGTAACCCCTACTGTTGAAAAAGTATCAGATACTGAATACGATTTAATATTTGATATTCAAATTGCTGAAGATTGGCATTTATATTCACAATACAATCCTGAAGGAGCTTCTTTACCAATGTCTATTGCACCTGCTGAAGGTGAGACTGGCTATGTTTTAAATGGTAAAGCTACAGAGAGCGAAACTGAAACTGAATTTAGTGAGATTTGGGGAATGGACGAAACTTTCTTCGTTGAAGAAGCAAGGTTAGTTCAAAGAATTACTATTGAAAACCCAGAATTAACTCAAGTAACTTTAAACTTAGACGCACAAGTTTGTAAAGAATATTGTTTACCTTTTGATGAAGACTTTACTTTTTCTTTAACAGGAGAAGTAGTTTCTCAAACAGTTACAGAAGTAGATGAAAAAAGTGAAGCTTTATCTCAAAGCTTAAACTTAGATTTAAAGAATACCATTTTATTAAAAAGCACTGCTGATAATTCAGAAGGAGATGAAAAAGAAGGTAAAACCTTAACAAACATCTTCTTATTAGGTTTCGTAGGAGGTTTATTAGCGCTTTTAACACCATGTGTATTCCCAATGATACCATTAACAGTATCTTTCTTTACTAAAAAATCAGAAAAGAAAAGCGGAGGAATTGGTAGCGCTGTATTATATGGGTTCTTTATTGTTTTAATTTATGCTTTGTTAAGTTTACCTTTCCATTACTTAGATACTTTAGATCCAGAGATTTTAAATAGCATTTCAACGAACGTATGGTTAAACGTATTTTTCTTTGTTGTATTAATTGTTTTTGCTGGTTCTTTCTTTGGTTTCTATGAATTAACATTACCGAGCTCTTGGAGTAACAAAGCTGATAGCGCTTCTGGTATTGGAGGGTTCATCGGTATATTCTTTATGGCTTTAACTTTAGCAATTGTATCTTTCTCTTGTACTGGACCAATTTTAGGTTCTTTATTAGCAGGATCTTTAACTTCTGCTGGTGGAGCAATGCAATTAACAGCTGGTATGACTGGATTTGGTTTAGCGTTAGCATTACCATTTGCATTATTCGCAATGTTCCCAGGTTGGTTAAACTCTTTACCAAAGTCTGGTGGGTGGTTAAACACAGTAAAAGTTATCTTAGGTTTCTTAGAATTAGCATTTGCATTTAAATTCTTATCTAATGCTGACTTAGTAGGACACTGGGGATTATTAAAGCGTGAGATTTTCATCGGATTATGGGCATTCATCGCTTTATTAATGGCATTGTACTTATTTGGATTTATTGGTAAGAAATATGGGAAAATTTCTTTCTTCAGAGTTTTATTAGGACTTATTGCTTTAGCAGGAGCTGTATATTTAGCACCTGGTGTATTACAAAAAGAAAAGCAACCATGGAACCAAGGAGATTTATTAAGTGGATTCGCACCACCTCAATTCCATAGTATCTATCAAACAAATAATAACTGTCCTCTAAACTTAAACTGTTTTAAAGACTTTGAAGAAGGTATTGAGTATGCTAAATCAGTGAACAAACCTGTTTTATTAGACTTTACAGGATGGGCTTGTGTAAACTGTCGTAAAATGGAAGAGACTATTTGGAGTCAACCAGATATTTACTCTTTAATTAACGATGATTACGTATTGATTTCATTATACGTTGATGATAACGAGCGTATGTTACCAGATGCTGAGCAATTTGATTTTATTAAGCCTAATGGTAAAGTAAAAAGAATTAGAACTTATGGAGATAAGTGGGCTACATTACAAGCTGCTAACTTCAAAACAGCTTCTCAACCTTTCTATGTATTAATGAGTCCGAATTTAGAGGTATTAAATTCTCCTCAACAATACACTGACAGAGATACATACTACAATTGGTTAAAAGTAGGATTAGATCGTTTTAACAGTAACTAAACCTATTCGATATAAATATTCAAAAGCCTCTTTTTAAGAGGCTTTTTTTATTTTTAGTATCTTACCAATAAAATCTATGATGACAGTAGAAACGATAGTAAGTGTTTTTTTAGGAATTGGATTAGCAGCTTCGGTTGGGTTCAGAGTATTTGTTCCGCTATTTGTACTAAGTTTGGTTGGACATTATAATGTTATTCCATTAAATGAAAACTGGATGTGGATATCAAGTACCCCCGCCATAATCACTTTGGGTATTGCTACTTTAGCTGAAATTTTTGCTTATTATATTCCTTGGGTAGATAATTTATTAGACACCATTGCTATTCCAATGGCCGCCATTGCCGGAACTGCTGTAATGGTATCTACTTCTATGAATTTATCACCAATAATTACTTGGTCCTTGGCAATCATTGCAGGAGGGGGAACAGCAACCGCTATAAAAGCCTCTAGTTCATCTGCAAGACTAGCTTCCACCGCTACCACTGGAGGAATTGCAAATCCGATTGTTTCAACCGTTGAAACAGGTTCATCTATAGTAATTAGTGTCTTAGCTATTTTCATTCCGTTAATAGCCATTATATTAGTTTTAGTAATACTCTTCTTTATTAGAAAAATGTTTGTTAAAATAAAAAAGACCACTAATTCATAGTGGTCTTATAATTTATCTAGTTAAAAGGTTTGTTTTAATAATAAAAACAAGTTCCCCATCTAGTACATATTCCAGGTTCACAAAAAGGTCCCCAAGAAGTTCCTGTATCTCTACAACACATACTTCCTTGTTGGTAACAAGCTCCTAAGCCTCCACCATTGATTCCCTTTTGGTCATCTTTATCTAACTCTTTTCCTAAGTTTAAAATCCTATTTTTCATAATTTTTTAAAAATTATAAGCAAACAGAATTCATAGGCAAAGCACATAACGGAGCTTCCCATTCACCTCCACACAACATACATTGTTCTTTTGTGGTAGGCCAAAATCCGAATCCTCCAGTAACATTCTTTTGTTGAGATTTGTTTAAAATCTTACCTAAATTTTCTATATGATTTTTCATAATTTGAAAACTGGCTTTAAGATTAATACCAAATACAACCAAATCTTGTACATCTACCTGCATCACAGAATTCTCCCCATTGAGTTTGTACACAACATCTGCTTCCGCTTCCGGTACAAGATCCCCAACCACCGTTTACTTCTTTTTGTTCTGCATTAGTTAACGCTTTTCCTAAGTTTAAAATTGATTTTTTCATAATAATAAAGTTTAATTAGTTTGATTAAACCCCTGAACTATTTAAAGACACTCAAGGTTTATGTCTACTCTTCGCGATAAAGTATCATTCAAAAACTCATTATATGCAATACATACAATAGTTAAGGAAGAGAGAAATTACTATATAAAAGCTAGCATCATATATGACATATAATTAGCTCTCTTCCTATAACCTTTTTATGAGCTTTTATGTTTTTTAATATGCTCTACATCTTCCTGTTAGACAAATCAAAACGCAATCTTTAGGACCACAATCCTGATTAGAACTACATCTTTCCATATGTCTACAGTCAAGGCTCTTACTTCCGTTAATAGCTTTTTGTTCTGCTCTATTAAGAACTTTCCCTAAGCTTAACATCGATTTTTTCATAATAATATGATTGTATTAATTCAGTTAAGTTCCTGAATTATTATCAACAGTAATTAAAGAGATTACTGTAATATTCCCGTTAAACAAGCATGTGTTTGCATCGTACCTAAACAACATCCATTAGACAATGGAAAACCACCACAAGCAAGACATCTGCTTGGTTCATAAGTTGGACATCCAGTTCCTCCATTGATTTGTTTTTGGGCTTCCTTATTCAACTTCTGACCTAAGTTTAAAATTGATTTTTTCATAATAATAAGATTTAATTAATTTGATTAAATCCTTGAACAGTTTAAAGACACTCAAGGTTTTTGTCTATCCTTCGCGAAAGGTTTTTTATTTGATAATATTCTTAAGTTGATAGAAAAATCTCTCTATCAAACGTAAATCTTCTGTTACAATATCAGCTGTCCCCTGCATTTCTTGTCGAAATGCTATTTCTTTTCCGTAGGTTGTTTTTAAATCTTGTGGTAAATCAACATCTATTAAATAATTGCCTTTTTCATCTGGCAACAACGAAATAAACTTCACTTTTCCATTGAGTTCTCCAAATTCATCTGAAGGATAGTTCAATAGTTTTATTTGTACTTTTTGTCCTTTTTTAATTTTTCCTGAATTGGCTGCAGGTGCTGTTATTTTTCCTATGTAAGAAGTACTTATATCTGGAATAATTGTAAAAATCAAATCACCTTGTTGTACATTTTGATTTTTATTCCAATATGATAAAAAAGATACTTTCCCATCTATAGAACTAGTTAAGGCATACTGTCTTTCCCAATCTTTAATAGCCTTTCTTAAATATAAAAATGATTGGATTGCCTTCTTTTGCAATCGAATATCATTTTGCGTCTTCTTAATCGATGTTCCCTTTAAGTTTCTATTAGAATTACTAATAAGTTCACGCATTTGAGAAATGGAAGTTTCTAAACTTTGATGTGCTCTTTGAGCTTGTAAAAAAGCCACTTCTCTCAGTCCCTTTTCTTTAGCAGAAATAACTCCCTTTTCATACATTTTACGGCTTCGTTCTAAATCACTTTCTTTTATAAGGAGCTCCTTGCTACTTATTTCTCTTTGAGACAAAAGGATTTGTAGCCTACTCCTTGATTCAAACACAGACATTTGATTAGCAAGACTCTCAGATTTATATGGAGTTAGTTCTTTATTTAAAATATACTCAGAGTAATCGTTTTCAAATTGCGCATAACTAGTAGTAATATCTCCTAAAATCATAGGAGGTATTTCATCTATAGGAAACTTGAATTTATCAGAATGAATTTTAATGGTATCTACGATACTTTTTAATAACAAAACATCTTTATAAGAAGCACTGTTTTCTATAACAGCTAATATTTCTCCAGACTTTACTTTACTGTCATCAGTAGTTAAAAAAGTTTCAAATCTTCCCTTTGCATTGGCATATATCTTTTCTGGAGGAAATGAAGTGGTTACCATTACCTGTGAAGAAATAACATCTGGATACCTCACAAACCAAGAGATAAACAATAACATTAAAATTAACAAAAGAAACAAGGTATTCCCCCAACGAATCATCCAATTGGGCATTTGAGTTAAAATCTCCTGTACTTCTTCACTTCGAATTTCTATTTCTGAATTACTTTGTGGCATAAATTTTAGATAAAATGTAAAAGAGGAGGGATCATAATTCCTCCTCTTTGATATAATTAATAAGCTACAATACAGCAGTTATTTCTACAAAATGTAGGTGCTCCTGGTAAAATATTATTTACACAATCATTACAATTGTTTACATAATAAGAACCAAAACCTCCACAAGTGTTTCCAAAGCCTCCGTTAACGGCTTTTTGTTCTGCTTTATTCAAGCTTTTTCCTAAGTTTAATATTGACTTCTTCATTCTAGTACGTATTATTAATGAGGCATATAGTAACAAATACAATCTATAATAATATAGTTTGACCCATCACATATAGGAAGCACCTTGCACCCTTTAATCGATCCTCCATTAATATTCTTTTGATTGTCTTTATTAAGTACCTTCCCTAAGTTTAAAATTGACTTCTTCATAACTATTAAAATTCAATTCTGTTTCTACAAACTTCTGAAGTACATGTATAAAATGGGTCACTTGCTATAAAAGGATAATTACTTATCCAAAACCCTTGCGTTCTTGTACAACAAAATTGATATAATGTAGGAATAAACCCTCCATTAATTCGTTTTTGGTTTTCTCTATTTAACGCTTTCCCTAAGTTTAAAATTGACTTTTTCATTCTATATCTATTTTAAATTCCGAAACAATTAACGCTTACTAAAACTCTCATTTTACAGTTATCTGGAAGTGCATGATATTGCTCACAAGTACCACATCCCATTCCAGGAATTCCATAGCAAATTGGCCCTGGGCAGCTACTTCCTCCATTAACTTGTTTTTGCTCAGCTTTATTTAAAGCCTTACCTAAGTTTAAAATTGACTTTTTCATTTTTTAAATGATTTATAATTTAATAAATCCTCGAACAGTTTAAAGACACTCAAGGTTTGCGTCTATTCTTCGCGAAAAAATTATTGAAACAAACAGACCTCTTATCTTTTATAAGGTAATCTATTTATTTGCTAAAGCATAAAACATGTTCATCACACGGCTAATTATTGTGATGTAAATATGATGCGTAAAATGCTTATTATTTTGATAAATTCTGATGAGCATACTTTACTGTTTTCATTAACTCATCTATTTATGTTTTGATTCTAATTTCAAACAATCACTATTAAACCGGATCTACAGGACCTCCTCCTGAACCTCCATTTCCAGGATTTCCGTTTCCTCCTCCACCTGATCTACAACTACAAAAAAGTGGCTTTGCTATCATACTTTGTGTTAATGGGTCTAATGCACACCATTCAAAACAAGGTATTCCACCTCCAGTAATTGTTTTTTGCTCAACTCTATTTAGGGCTTTTCCTAAAGTTAAAATTGATTTTTTCATAATTAAAAAATTTTAAGTTTGGTTAGTTGTTCCTTGAGCTATTTAAAGACATTCAAGGTTTATGTCTGTTTTATTTACCTAGGTCTAATTGATTCTTTACTAAGTGATAATAACTTCCTTTTAATTTGATTAACTCTTGATGAGTTCCTTTTTCAATGATCTTTCCTTTGTCTAATACCACAATTTGATGTGCATTTTTTACCGTACTCAACCTATGGGCAATCACCACTGCAGTTTTATCTGCAAAAAAGGTGTTCAGTTTTCCCATAATTACCTTTTCATTATTGGCATCTAAAGCACTAGTAGCTTCATCAAAGAATAAGAACTTCGGATTTTTATATACAGACCTAGCAATGAGTAAACGTTGCTTTTGTCCTGTACTTAGTCCATTACCTTCACTTCCTATCTTGGTATTGTATCCTAAAGGCAAGCTCTCTATATAATCAGAGATGTTTGCTACATCGATAGCATGTGCTAGCTTCTCTTTATCTACATAATCTTCTCCTACAGCAATGTTCTTAGCAATAGAATCATTAAAGATGTATCCTTCTTGCATCACCACTCCACAGTTTCTTCTCCATTCCTTTTGTGAGATATTCTTTAAATTGAAATTGTTAATCATAATATCTCCTTTGTCTACTTGGTAAAAGCCTAACAATAGTTTCATAAGTGTAGACTTTCCACTACCACTAACTCCTACAATAGCGGTAGTCTTATTAGCCGGTATTTCAAGAGATAAATCTTTTAACACAGGTTCTAATCCTCCAGTATATCTAAAAGAGATATTGTTGAGTTTGATGGCTGCATTTGGAGGAATTTGTGTTACTTTTTCATCTTCTGGTTTTTCCTCATCTTCCATGTTGTGTATTTCTCCTAACCTGTCTACCGATATTTGTGCATCTTGTACATCTCTCATAAAATTGATTAGCTGTGTAATAGGACCATTTAATTGTCCTACGATATAACTAATAGCCATCATCATACCTAGTGTGATGTTTCCATCAATTACTAGTTTGGCAGAGAGTATGGTAATGAACATGTTTTTAAGTTCGTTGATAAAGTTAGATCCTACACTTTGTGTTTGTTCTAAGGCTAAACTTTTGGTCGCTACTTTAAACAACCTGGCTTGTACATATTCCCAATTCCATCGCATACGTCTTTCGGCATTATGGAGTTTTATTTCCTGCATTCCATTGATCAGCTCAATCACTTTACTTTGTTCTTGACTTACTTGAGAGAATCGTTTGTAATCAAGCTCTTTTCGTTTCTTAAAGAAGAAAAGTACCCAACCGAAATACAAGACACTTCCCAGTACAAAAACACCAAATATTTGTAAGCTATAGTATGCCAGTACAAAACTGAATATGATTAAATTGAAAAAGGAGAACAATACTGTTAAAGAGGATGTCGTTAAGATTCTCTCAATACGTTTATGATCATTGATTCTTTGTAATAAATCTCCTGTCATTCTCACATCAAAATAAGAAATAGGTAATTTCATTAACTTGATGAAAAAATCGGAAATCAAAGAAATATTGATTCTTGTACTAAGATGTAATAGAATCCAACTTCTAATAATCTCTAAAGAAGCTTTTCCAATAAACAAGAACAACTGTGCAAATAAGATTAAGTACACAAAGTTGATGTCTTGATTCTTAATACCAACATCTACCACACTTTGGGTTAAAAAAGGAAGAATTAATTGTAATAAACTTCCTGCTAATAGCCCAATGATTAACTGAACAACAAACTTTTTGTATTTAAAGAGATATCTGAAAATAAATCCAAAGCCAAACTTTTCATCTTCTTCAAACTCCTCGCTGTAAAACTTAGGAGTAGGTTCAACAAGTAACGCAATACCTTCTTCTGTGTTTTCATCGGCATTGTTACCTATCCAATGTTGAATGAATTCTTCTTTGGTAAAGGTGATGAGCCCATGAGCAGGATCAGAAATGTATACTGTATCCTTTTTGATTTTATATAAAACTACATAGTGATTTTTATTCCAATGGATAATACACGGAAAAGGAGCTTCTTTAAGCTTATTAAACGCTAGTTTTATCCCTAAGGATTTGAATCCGATTGATTCAACAGCCTCACTTAATCCTAATAAACTACTACCTTCTCTAGTGGTCTCACTTAATTTACGTAGTTGTTGTGTGTTAATTGTTTTACCATAATGTTTTGCAATGATCTTGATACATGTTGGACCACAATCTTTTGCTTCAGTTTGTCGATAGTTTGGAAATCTTTTCAATGAATGTTCTCTTATAATATTATAACAAATCTAAAGTCTATAATACCCCATAGACTTTAGATCAAAATGCCTACTAATTTAAAGTTTATTTTTCTCGTTGACCTTATTTTCAACAAACAGCTACAAGCTCAAACTTACAACTGATAAAGAAAACCATATTCAAAAATTTATCCTTAAAATATGATTATCTATCTTCTAGGTGTTCTTAGATACAACAGCTTGAAGAAGGGTGATACTGACATCCAGAAATATATGTACCTCCACAACTAGGGTTGTTCAATGCTACATGACTTGTTGTACAACATCGCAGCGCTGGGTTACAGCATCTAGTTGGTTTTAAAGGACCAAATCCACCATCAATCTTCTTTTGTTCTGTTCTATTTAAAACTTTTCCAAGGTTTAAAATTCTATTTTTCATTGTACGTTATTTTTTCAATTATTAATAACACGCCCAACATTGTCCGTTACAATAATCTGTACCGTACGTTCCCATTGAACAATGAGATGGGTTTACAATGATTCCACCTGTTCCGCCACAACAAAACTTAAGAGATGGTCTAATACCTCCATCAATTCGCTTTTGTTCAGCCTTATTCAAGGCTTTTCCTAAATTCAAAATTGATTTTTTCATAATTAAAATATTAAGGTTACTTTTGTGGCGAACATTTAAAGACACTCACCATATGTGTCTATTCTTCGCGAGAGAATATTGTTCAAAACGCAAAGCCCTTTTTAGGGCTTTGTTTTTATTTTATCGAATCGTTACCAATTCTTGATATTTTTCTTCTAGTTCTTCTATAAAGAAGATTAGGTCTGTTCTACTGTATTCTTTAGGGAATGACCTTCCGTTTACTAATATTTCTGGAGTGAAATTAATTGAGTTATCTTGACACCAAGTATTTTCTCTTTCTAATTCTTCGATATACAATTCTTTTTGATTGCAATTACCATAAGTTTGCAACCACTTTTCTGGCTTTTCTCCTCCATAAATGGCATCCATAGCTTTTAAACAAGCCTCACTTCCTTGGGTATGGTATATTTCTATGAGACGACTAGTAATTTTTACAGCATCACCTTCTTTGTCCTGAATATTGATATTGAACCTGATTTTGATCTTTACATTATTTGCATAGCGATGTAAAATCTCATCAATATGCTCATGCACAGGCTTACAATGTCCACAAAATGGATTGGTTACAATGGTTAACTCTAAAGTTGAGTTAGGATTTCCAAAAACAATCTCTTGACTGTTTGTTATTTGGGTATGTAATTGCGGTGATTTTTGTAATAAATTATCAAACAACGTAAAGTTTCTTTTAAACTTAACATGTTCTATTTTTTCTTTTCTTAATTCAGTTACTTCTGCTACTAATGGTTTTATATAATACCAAGCTAACCAGGTTATTGAAGCAACGATACCAAAAGTAACAAAGCTGGTTGGTACAAATTCAGTGATATACGTATTGGTAATTAAAGGAACTGCTGCTTGTAACCATAAAACCCCTACAATACTCAAACATAACATACACCATTTTTTTACAACAGCATATTGATAATAGATAGAATATAAAGTAACTGGAATTGCTAATAAACTAATGGTATAGGCAATGGCAGGATTAGAAATTTGTGCTAACGTTAATAGAGTAAGTCCAGAAAAATATAACACACTTAAATCACTAAGTTTATATCCTTTTATAATTTCTGCTCCTTTAGAGGTTAATACAGCATCACAATCTTTCTTATCATCTGCTCCTGAACAAAAGGCATTTCCGATAGATGTTTTTAATCCTAATTCTTGTTTAACAATAGCAATACTTGTAACAATTCCGACAACAGATAATACGAAATAGCCAAGTGTAAATAAATTAACTGAGCTTTGATATAAAGAGAAACCTGTTAAACCAATTAATAAACCAAGAGCTATAAATTTGATAAGATTAGATTTCTTCTCTGGCTGAACACTCTCACCTGTTTTTTCTACAGCAACAATAATTCCTGTAAACTTTTGAAGAAACTCTTCTTCGGTATATTTTTCTTTTTTGTTCTCAGAATTGTAAATAAAATAGTCTTGTTTCTTTCTTTCAACCACAATAAGGTCTTTTCCCTTATCTGTGGATATTTGCGCTAAGAAAGAATCAGGTAATTGTACCAAAGTTTCTTTATTAGCAGGAACATCTGCAGCAACATTTTCAATATTAAAATGATCTAACACACCAGTAATAGCATGTAAACTTGGGTATGATGGATGACTTTGTATTTGGAACGCTAATTCGTCTTTATCAAATGAAATAGCATTGCTCTTTAATAATCTTTGAACTAAAATAAATAATGTGTCTTGCAAAATTGAAGTTTTTTAGAAGCGTTTTTTTTGTTGGGTTACCAAATTTATCTTTTTAATTTTTTTAAAAAACTAAAAAAGCCATAAAAAAAGTAAGGTTATGCCATACTTTTTTGGTCATTTTTATATAAATCCTTTCTCTCGTGCTTTTAATATGAGTTCTCTATCTCCTTTTTCTTTAACTCCAAAAACTTTTCGCAATTGGCGTTTTCTTTTCTCAATACTTGCTACGGAAAGAGGGATATAGTTTGGTAGATCTTTCATTCTAGACCCAATGGATAACTCGTATAATATTTTTCTATCCATAGAATCCAATTGAAAGTTATTTGAAATTTCTTTTCGTAAAAGTTTTAAAACTGTTTGACTATAATATGGAGTATCATTACTCACCGATTTCACTGCATTTTTTAATGTTTCTGAAGTCAAATCAGATTTAATTAAAAAGCCTTCTGGGTTTAAATTTTTAAAAACTCCATGAACTAAATAATTATCATTACAAGAAGTGATTACAATAATTTTTGTTGTTGGAAGTAATTTACGAACTAAAATACCAAAGTCTAATCCTGACAGTATTTTCTTATCCTTTGTTGGAGGCAGTTTCAATTCTAAAAGTATGAACTCTAAATACCTCTCCGTTTCAATAATCTTTTTTATAACATCAAAAGCACCTTCATTATTATAAGCTACATCGATGTTATAAATTTCATTTTTTGATTCTTTTCTAGACAGGGTTAATAGCTCTTTATATTTCTCACATATAAACGGACAACTATCCACTATTAAAGCAGAATTCTTCTCTTTTTTCATAATTGTATAATAATTTCGGGGTTACTAATTTAATAAAATTATAATAACTTTTGAAGTTTAAAGCTTAAGATCTATCAATCTCAAAATTTCAAAAGAAACTATCATCTTATATATATAAGATGATAAAACCCCTAAATGGTTGCGTGAAACCCCTAAAACAAACTTAGATAAACACTTAAAAATCTTTACCTTACATCAAAACCACATTTACATATATAAAAAACACATTACTCAGAGTTAACCAATAACCTTCATTAGCATTTCAATGTTTCTTTTATTTCTTCTAGAAATGGTTAGTTCTGTTTTATTTTTCATAACAACTATATTTTCTTTTATTTTATTTACTTTTTTAATGTTCACCAATAAAGAACGATGAATTCTGAAAAAGCCAACTTCCGTTAGGATGTTTTCATAATGTTTTAATTGTTTAGAGGTCATTAACTTTCTTTTCCCTTCCATAAAAATAATAGTATAGTTCCCTGAGGCTTCGCACCACATAATATCATCAATATCAATTAAATCATACCCTTTATTAGATGGAACTGAAATCTTTTTAAAACCAGAACTAAAAAACTGCCTTAAGAAGTCATACTTTTCAGGAGTAAATCGTTTTACTTTTCTTTCCTGATAAGATGATATTACAGTTTTTAATTTTTCGAAATCTATTGGTTTCATTAAGTAATTCAGCGCAAAATAATCAAATGCTGTTTCCTTAAACTCACCATAAGCAGTAGTAAAAATAATTTCAAAATCTAACGAGTCTAAACTATCTAATAATTGAAATGCGTCTTTAGTTCCTAAGCGTATATCTAACAAAACTAATTCTGGACGTAATTGTTCTATTATTTGCTTTCCTTCTTCAATTGTTGTTCCTTCTCCTATTATTTGTAAAGATGGAATGTAATATTGAATACCGAGTTTAAGGGATTTTAGCGCATTCGGTTCATCTTCAATAATAATCGTCCTTATCATAATAATACAGGTATTACTATTCGCGTTTCGGTTCCGTATTCTTCACTACTCGAAGGATGCACGAAAAGACGCTGTCCTTTCTTTTTATCAAGTAATTTTAAACGCTCTTTTATATTATTTAAAGCGATAGATTCATGTCCAATAATACGTTGTTCTCTTTCTTTTTTGGAAGTTTCAATTCCAATTCCATTGTCTTCAATAACACATTCTAATTCTTGATCTACCATATTAAATGAAATACGAATAAACCCTTTTCTATCTTTTAAAGTTGAAACTCCATGTATTATGGCATTTTCTACCAATGGCTGAATAAGAAGTGGTGGTAAATATATTTCTGAACTATCATCTACGTTATTTACTATTTCAAAATCAAAAACGTTTTCAAATCGTTTTTTTTCCAATTCTGCATAATTATTTATAATATCTATCTCTTTTTCTAAAGAAATGGTATCCCTCTTGCAGGCAGATAAAATAGCACGTATTAAAAAAGAAAATCTTGTTAAATATTGTTGTGCACTGAAAGAATCATTTCCTAAAACAAACTGTTGTATACTACTCAAGCTGTTATAAATAAAATGAGGGTTCATTTGCATATTAAGTGCTTGAAACCTTAAGTTATTGTTCTCTACTTGTGCTTTTAACTGTTCAAATCGTTGTTTCCTATACATAAAGATTAAGAATACAATCAAACCAAAAAAACCAATTATCCACCATAACTTTTGCTCTTGAGAAGCTTCTAATTGACCATCGATAATATTCACTTCATTTTTTAGAAAACGTTCTCTTTCGGCAGCTGAATCTAAACGCTTTTTATAAGCATACTCATATTGTAGTTGTGTCATCTTTTCAATCTTCTTCTTATTAAAAAGACTATCACTTACTTTTTTAAAACCTAACTGATTTTCATAAGCTTTTTTATACTTTTTTGTATCATAATATACTTTTGAAAGTAACTCATAAGTCTTTTTTTGACTTGCAATATTTTTAAGTTTCATTGCTAATTCATGAGCCTCCAATGTATTATTCAAAGCTTTGGTATAATCTCTTTTCCCATAATAAGCATTTGAAATTCCAATGTAGGAATCACTTGCTCCTAAACGATCTCCTATTTTTAATCTAATAGCCAATGCTCTTTGAAAATATTTCAACGAACTTTCATATTCTTTCTTCTTATTGTAAACCATCCCCAAATTATGCAAGCTATTAGCCATTAACCCGTTGAGTTTCTTTTCTTCACTAATAGCCAAAGCTTTTCTAAAGTATTCTAAAGCTTTATCAATTTGTCCTAGTTTTAAATAAATATTCCCCAAATTAATTGATGTTCCTGCAATTGCTTTAGTTTCATTCATTTCTTCAACTAATACTAAAGACTTCTTTAAATATTCAAGAGCTTTCGAGTAGTTTTCTTGTTTATTGTATATGTTACCTATGTTATGCAGAGGACGTACAATTTCTCTCTTATTACCAAGTTTTTGTGTTATTTCCAATGCCTTTAAAAAGTACTCCAATGCTTCTGGATAATTCGCTTGTCTAGCATATACAATACCAATATGATTTAAACTTTTCGAAATACTTTTTTTATCGTCAAACTCTTCATTAATCTTTAAAGATCTTTTAAAATAGTCTAGAGCCTTTTCATGCTCGCCCTTTCTACTATAACTAATTCCTAAATTCCCTAGAGTTTTTAAAATCTTAACGCTATCTTTAATTTCTTCAGATATTAACAATGCTTTTTTATAATATATTATTGCATTTTCTGAATCTCTTCCGTAGGTATAACTATGCCCAATTTCTGAAAGGCAACGCGCTATTTCTTTTTTATTAGAAAGCTCTTTATAAAGGGTTAAAGCTTTTTCTATATACTCCCGACCTTCTACTAAATTCAGTTTGGTCAATTCTAATTCTCCAGTAACAAATAAACCTTTTGCTTTCCCTTTTACATAACCTATACTATCTGCAAGCTCTAAAGATTCCTTACTTAGTTTTATAGCCTTATCAATATTTTTTCGAGGTATTTCATTTGCTACTTGAATTAACAAGTTAACTCTAGTAGTATCTTTCTGATTAAAAGAACTTAACACATTCTGTAGACTATCTAATTTCGAATTCTGTGCAAAGCTCAAAGAAAAACTAACAAAAAACAGGGTTACTAAAAAGAATAATTCCTTATCCCTTTGAAAGGTTTTTAATTTCATACTTATCAATTTATTTCCGCAAATATAGGGAGGTTCTTTTCAATAAAAAGACCGCTTATACATTCAAAATAACCGCTTACGAAGTATTTCTTATTCAACTCAATTTTTGTCAGTAATTATACAGTCCGCTTCAAGCAAAACAAAACCTATTACAAGTAAAAACCTTATAATTTATACTCTTTGAAAGACAATCTTATCTACCAAATTCAGCAATTACTTGCTTACTGCAAAATTCATTTTGATAAAAAAGAATTAGCATTTCAAATAAAAAGTCATCCTGCATATCCAAGTTTATATGCAACAACAAGTATGTTATCGCATTTTGATATTGAAAATCTAGCTTTGTCAATTCCTAATAACCTAGAAACATTAAAGCAACTGCCTAAAACTTTTCTAGCTCAAATCAATACGGAAGATGGGAAAAGTTTTACTGTGGTTAATAAAGAGGAAAAATACTGTACTATTCTTACGGTAGATAAAAAGAAAAAAAGACTCACTTACAAGGAGTTTTCAGAGAAGTTTACGGGAATTATTGTTGTTGTAAAAAAAGATGAACATATAGCTAAGAGCTCTAAAAATAATATTGATAAAACCATATTAATATTATCTACAGCTCTACTTCTTATCTTGCTATCTTTTACAGCAATATCTATTTGGTCTTTTTTATATTTTGCTTTGTCTGTTGTTAGCATTCTTATAAGCAATACTATAATTCAACAAGAACAAGGCCATCAAACCTCATTAGGAAACGCACTTTGCTCAGCTACCACTGAAAAAAAAGATTGTGATGCTGTATTAACCTCTGAAGGAGCTTTACTTTTTAACCGTTTTAAACTAAGTTCAATAAGCTTGGTATATTTTACCGGTTTAACCCTATCTTCATTATTACTCTTTTTGAGAGGCTACAACTTAGATATTTTATTTGTAATCAGCCTTTCAGCATTGCCTATTACAATATATTCAATCTATTATCAAAGTGTAAAAGTAAAAAAATGGTGTATGCTTTGTTTAGGGATAGTGGTTATTCTTTGGGCACAAATAACAATTGCTTCTGTAAACCTTCAGTTTAATAAATTTTCTATTGAATCAGTTTTACTGACTGTATTCGGTTTTTTAGTTGCTACGCTATTTTGGAATCAACTGAGACCAAAGCTAAAGTCGCTAAAAGAATTAGATCAAACGAAAATCGATTATTTCAAATTCAAGAGAAATTATAATTTATTCAAAGTTCTTTTAGAAAAATCAGCACCTATAGATACAAGTATTCATACTACTTCTGAAATTGTACTTGGAAACAATAATGCTCCTTTAAACATTACAATTGTTACAAACCCTTTTTGTGGTCATTGTAAACCAGTACATGCATTAGTTGAAAATATTCTAAAGAAACATCATAATGAAGTACAAATATACGTGCGGTTCAACGTTAATACAGCCAACCTAGAAAATGATGCTCTTAAAGTTAGCAGTAGATTATTGGAAATATATAATAACACAGAAGAAAGAGATACTTGTCTTACTGCTATGAGACAAATATATGAAGGCATGCCTGTTACCGATTGGCTATCCAAGTGGGGAGAGTGCTCTGAAAAAGAAAACTATACAAATATCTTAAAACAAGAAAGTGCTTGGTGCACTCAAAATGCAATCAATTTTACTCCAGAAATATTAATAAACGGAAGATCCTTCCCTAAGGAATATGACCGGACAGACTTGATATATTTTATAGAAGAGTTATCTGAAGACTTTTCTAAAACAAATAGTGAGTTTGAATTAATTGCTTAATCCAAACAAATTTAAAAAATAGACATACCCCTTGAGTGTCTTTAAATGTTCAAGGACTTTTTAAACTATAAATCATTTAAAAAATGAAAAAATCAATTTTAAACTTAGGAAAATCTTTAAGTAAAGAAAATCAAAAACAAATCAATGGAGGTAGTATAGGGTGCCCAGGCCCAGGATGTTATGGAATTCCTGGTATGGGGTGTGGTACATGTCAAGATTACCATGCACTTCCATTCGCATGTAAATCAAGAGTATTCGTACATGCAGATTGTAAGATTAATGTTGAACCAAGTTAAGATTAATAAGAAGAAAAAATTAATTGAAAAAGGATCTATTCTAAAACAACAGTGAACAAAAAAATTGATGGAGGAACTAATGGGTATACAACGTTTTCTCTGAAAGAAATTACCCACCCCCTTGTTCTATAATATAAATTTAGCTAAAAAATCCAAGTTATACATATGATAAACTAGATTTGACTCAAATGTATTTCGACAATTAATTGCACAAACAAATGGAGGTTTCGACCTCCATTTTTATTTCTAAAAAAGAACCTTTTATCTCTATAAAATCCAACACCTATAGTTCTACTTCTATTGTAACAAAAAACATTTAAAAAAGCTAACATATTGACATATTGTTTTTTAAGCTAAAACTCATATATTTATAAAAAGAAAAATGCTATGTTAATAAAAGTCTATGGATCAGCCGTTTTTGGTATTGAGGCCACAACAATAACTATTGAGGTTAATATTGATAAAGGTATCGGGTATCATTTAGTGGGACTTCCCGATAAAGCTGTCAGCGAAAGTTCTTATCGAATTTCAGCAGCACTTTCAAACAATGGATTCAAACTTCCAGGAAAAAAAATAATCATTAACATGGCTCCTGCCGATATAAGAAAGGAAGGTGCCTCCTATGATTTGCCTTTAGCTATAGGAATTTTAGCTGCTTCTAATCAAATTCGTTCAAAAAATATAGAACACTATATTATTATGGGAGAACTTTCTCTTGACGGAAGTTTACAACCTATAAAAGGTGCCTTACCCATTGCTCTTAAGGCAAAAGAAGAAGGCTTTAAACATTTTATTCTTCCTGAAGAAAACGCAAAAGAAGCTGCTATTGTAAATGACATTGAAATACTAGGAGTCAACAATATCACTGAAGTTATACATCATTTCAATGAAAAAGAACAACTGCAACCCACTATCATTGATACGCAAGCAGAATTTTATAAAAATATTGATTTTCCCGAATTTGACTTTTCAGATGTAAAAGGGCAAGAAAGTATAAAACGCTGTATGGAAATTGCAGCCGCTGGAGGACATAATATTATTTTAATAGGACCACCTGGAGCGGGAAAAACAATGTTAGCAAAAAGACTTCCCTCTATATTGCCTCCAATGACTTTAGAAGAAGCTTTAGAAACAACAAAAATACATTCAGTTGTAGGAAAAATAAAAAGTACTGGACTTATTTACCAACGTCCCTATCGTAATCCGCATCATTCTTGTTCGGATGTGGCTTTGGTTGGAGGTGGTCAGTATCCTCAACCTGGCGAAATATCATTAGCACATAATGGTGTTTTGTTTCTTGATGAACTTCCTGAATTTAAAAGAGCTGTTCTCGAGGTAATGCGTCAACCTTTAGAGGATCGAGAGGTCACCATTTCTCGTGCAAGATTTACCATTACCTATCCAAGTAGCTTCATGCTAGTTGCTAGTATGAATCCAAGTCCTTCAGGGTATTTTAATGATACCAACGCTCCTATAACCTCTTCACCTTCTGAAATGTTACGTTATTTAAGCAAAATATCAGGGCCTTTATTAGATAGAATAGATATCCATATAGAAGTAACTCCAGTTCCTTTTGAAAAACTTTCAGAAGAAAGAAAAGGAGAAAGTAGTATTTCTATTAGAAAGAGAGTAACCCAGGCAAGAGCAATTCAGTCAGAACGTTTTAAACACTCTTCTACAACACATTACAATGCTCAAATGAATGTGAAACAGCTAAATGAATTTTGTAAACTATCAGAAGAAAGTAAATTGCTCTTAAAGAATGCTATGGAAAAACTTAACCTTTCTGCCAGAGCTTACGATAGAATTTTAAAAGTATCTCGTACAATTGCTGATTTAGCCAATGAAAAGGATATTTGTTCGTCTCACATATCTGAAGCAATACAGTACAGAAGCCTTGACAGAGAAGGATGGATAGGTTAAATTTTTCATTTCCAGAATTTTAACACTAAAACACCATATTTATCCATTACAATCCCATCAATATTTGTTACCTTAGGCGACCAATTAGGACTAATAATTTAATAATTAACGATGAAAAAAATAATTTATGCTGCAATGGTTTCTTTAGCCATTGTTTCTTGTAAAAAGGAAAGCAACGACTTTGTAACGCTTTCTGGTACTATCACAAATAAAAATTCTGATTCTTTAGTAATTTCTAATCGTCAAAAAGGATTTAAGAAAGTTATTAAAGTAGATGAAAACGGTTCTTTTAAAGATACGATGAAAGTTGATGATGGATATTTCAGAGCTTTTGACGGAAAAGAAATGGCTACTTTATATTTAAAAAATGGAGCAGAGGTTAACATGACTTTAGATGCCAAAGAATTTGATGAAACACTTAAATTTACTGGTAAAGGAGCTGATGAAAGTGCTTTTTTAGCAAAGTTTGGATTACTTCAAGAGGCATTTTTCAATGAAAATAAAAACTTATTTGACTTACCTCAAGAAGAGTTTGATTCTAAACTAAGTACTTATGTAAAAGACCTTAACACTGCGTTAACTAGCGTTTCTTTAGACAGCGCATTTTCAGCTGGACAAAAAAGTGATTTAGGAAGAATGGAAGAGTATTATAAAAAAATGCACAACCAAAAGTTAATGATTAAAACAAAA
Source organism: Tenacibaculum sp. 190130A14a (assembly GCF_964048965.1). NCBI lineage: Bacteria > Pseudomonadati > Bacteroidota > Flavobacteriia > Flavobacteriales > Flavobacteriaceae > Tenacibaculum > Tenacibaculum polynesiense. The sequence continues at coordinate 3,708,382 of NZ_OZ040189.1, forward strand.
TTAGCTAAAGGTACTCCTTCTCCAATTTTTGAAAACTATGAAAACTTTAAAGGAGGTACCACTTCTTTAGCTGACTTAAAAGGGAAGTATGTTTATATTGACTTATGGGCTACTTGGTGTAATCCATGTAAAAGAGAAATTCCTTTTTTACAAAAAGTTGAAAAGCAATTTCATGACAAAGACATTGAGTTTGTAAGTATTTCTATTGATCAGAAGAAAGATCATGATACTTGGAAAAAAATGGTAGAAGATAAAGCATTAACTGGTGTTCAGTTATTTGCAGACAATGATTGGAAGTCGCAATTTGTACAAGACTATATGGTATCTGGAATTCCTCGTTTTATCTTATTAGATAAAGAAGGAAACATTATTAGTCCTGATGCTCCAAGACCTTCTAGCCCAGAATTAGTAGAAGTATTAAATGCATTAAACATGTAATACTAGTAAAATATACTATTGAAAAACCGTAACGCTGTTACGGTTTTTTTTATTCTAACCTTATACTTGTTTAGATTCATTAAAAATAATTATATTTGCTCAATGAATTTTTCAGTAAAAGAAGTATCCTTTAAAATATCTTCAGGGAGAAGAAACTGTTATCAACTAGACTTAGGACATAAAGTTATCGACTTTACATTTTGTCAGTTATTAGCATTTCGTAAAAAAATACTACACTATTCTTCCTATGAATCTCTTGAAGCAATTATTGAAGAGGATAATTTTATACTTCTTTTTGTAGCTGATAATAAACATCTTTTATATTTAGACGTACCTCAAATTTTAGATTTAAGAGAGGCTGTTCTTTCTGCTTTTAAATAAGTCGTATTGTTTACTAAGACTGCTTTTAAATTACATTTCTAGCCCTTTTCAGAGCTTTTTATTCTGTATCTTTATCATAACCTAAAAAATTAAAAATAATATGGAAACAGCAATTAGAAGAGATATGATTTTGGATGTAGAAGTGGTGGATTTATTAAACCATCAAATAATGATGGAACAAAAAGCTTCTTCTAAATATTTGGCTATGGCTTCATGGTGTGATCAAAGAGAATTAAGAAATAGTGCAACCTATTTTTATAACCAAGCGGAAGAAGAAAGAACTCATATGATGAAAATCTTCAAGTTTGTAAATGATAATGGAGGAAGTGCTATCTCTCCAACCGTTAATGAAGTTCCGCATGAATATGAAAGCTTACGCGCTGTTTTTGAAGCTTCTTTAGATGCAGAAATAGAAGTAACTAAAGCGATTCATAATGTATTTAAAACGGCAAGAAAAGTTGGTGATTTTACTTCTGAAATTTTCTTACAGTGGTTTGTAACTGAACAAGCTGAAGAAGAAGAAAAAGTAAGAGATATTTTAGATATGATTGATTTAATGGACGACATGCCATTAAAAATGGTTGATGAACGTATTCCAACAGAATAATCTTTTGCCAAACAAAAACTAACAAAATAAAAAAGCCTCGAGAATCTCGAGGCTTTTTTATTTTCTATATACTATTATATTTCCTAGTATCTGTAATGTTCTGGCTTATATGGCCCTTCTACAGTTACTCCAATATACGAAGCTTGCTCTTCACGTAGCTCTGTTAATTCAACACCAATCTTAGCTAAGTGTAATTTTGCTACTTTTTCATCTAAGTGCTTTGGTAACATGTATACCTCATTCTTATATGCATCAGCATTATTCCATAATTCGATCTGTGCTAATGTTTGGTTTGTAAATGAGTTAGACATTACAAAACTTGGGTGACCTGTAGCACATCCTAAGTTTACTAAACGTCCTTCTGCTAAAATGATAATATCATTTCCGTTTACATTGTACTTATCAACTTGAGGTTTAATCGTATCTTTAGTATCACCAAAGTTCTCATTTAACCAAGCCATGTCAATCTCGTTATCAAAGTGACCAATGTTACAAACAATAGCTTTGTCTTTCATTGCTTCGAAATGACGTCCTTGAACGATATCTTTATTTCCTGTAGTTGTAATGATAATATCAGAGTTACCTACAACCGTTTCTAATCTCTTTACTTCAAAACCGTCCATTGCAGCTTGTAACGCACAAATTGGATCAATTTCCGTAACAGTAACAATAGAACCAGCTCCTTTAAAAGAAGCAGCCGTTCCTTTTCCTACATCACCATAACCACAAACAGTTACACGCTTTCCAGCTAACATAACGTCCGTTGCACGACGAATAGCATCTACAGCAGATTCTTTACATCCGTATTTGTTATCAAACTTAGATTTAGTAACAGAATCGTTTACGTTAATTGCTGGCATTGGTAAAGTTCCATTCTTTACTCTTTCGTATAAACGGTGCACTCCTGTAGTAGTTTCTTCAGATAATCCGTTGATTCCTTCAGCTAACTCAGGGTACTTATCTAATACCATGTTTGTTAAATCTCCACCATCATCTAAAATCATATTTAATGGCTTCTTATCTTCTCCAAAGAATAACGTTTGCTCAATACACCAGTCAAACTCTTCTTCAGTCATATCTTTCCAAGCATATACTGGCGTACCAGCAGCAGCAATTGCAGCAGCAGCTTGATCTTGTGTAGAGAAAATATTACAAGAACTCCAAGTAACCTCAGCTCCTAAAGCTTGTAAAGTTTCAATTAAAACCGCAGTTTGAATCGTCATGTGTAAACATCCTGCAATTCTAGCTCCCTTTAAAGGTTGCTCATCTTTATACTCTTCACGTAAACTCATTAATCCAGGCATTTCTGCCTCAGCTAATTCAATTTCTTTTCTTCCCCAATCTGCTAAAGAAATATCTTTAACTTTGTAAGGAACATAAGTAGCGGTTTTTGTGCTCATATTTTTGTATATTTATATATCTAAATTTTTGAGTCGCAAAATTACGAAATAACTTTCTAAAATATGCCTATTCACAAAACATTAACGGTAAACGATAATTCTAAAGTATTGATTTGGAAGATTGAAGAGTCTTTTGAAGATTTATCAAAGGGAATTGAGCTTACTCCAAATAGTGCTAATCGATTGAATAATATGAAGTCAGATTTGCATCGAAGAGGCTTTTTAAGTGTGCGTCATTTATTAAATGAAGTAGGTTATACTGATGCTGATTTAGTGTATGATGAATTTGGGAAACCGCACTTAAAAGACGGAAACTATATTTCTATTACTCATTCATTTACTTTTTCTGGAATTATTGTCTCAAAGGAAAAACCTGTAGGGATTGACATTGAAAAACAGCGTGATAAAATTGTAAAAATTGCCCATAAGTTTACTCCTATTGAAGAGTATAAATCAATTGCCAATCACGATGCTTTGGTAAGCAAATTAACCATCGTATGGGGTGCCAAAGAAAGTTTGTACAAAATCTACGGAAAGAAAAAACTCTTGTTTTTAGAAAACATTTACATTGAAGATTTCTCTTTCGACACCAATCAAACTACGGGTAAAATATTATATGAAGGACAAACTTCCGAATACAATATCCATTTCTTAGAAACAGAAGGGTTTACTTGCGTATACGCGAGTTAGTCATCTCTTTCCTATAGTATTAGCTTTTACTACCTTATATTTGCCTTCCCTTAATTGTTTTATCATGAAAATATCTGTTGAGTTAACATTAACTCCACTTCAAAACGAATTTGAAGCACCAATTATCGACTTTATAAAAAAGTTAAGAGCTTCTGGATTAACCATTCTTGAAAATCCGTTAAGCACTCAAGTATACGGTGATTATGACAAAGTAATGCAGCTAATTACTTCCGAATTAAAGAATTCATTTGAACTGATTGATAACGGAATCTTATTAATGAAAATTGTAAAATCTGACCGTAGCAATTATGAGCCAAATTTTTGATTTCCTTTTCGGACAATACGCCACCTATACACCTTTAGATATTTGGCTTGAAATTATTGCTGTTATCTTTGGTTTTTTATCAGTTTGGTATTCTAAACAAAATAAAATTTGGGTATTCCCTACTGGAATGATTAGTACCGCCATTTTTGTATACCTTCTTTTAAAATGGCAACTTTTGGGTGATATGATGATTAATGGGTATTATTTTATCATGAGTGTATATGGTTGGTATATTTGGACTCGTAAAGTTGATGCAACACATGTAACTCCTATTTCTAGGACTACTCCTCAAGAAAAAAGAACCAGTGTATTTATCTTTTTAGGTACTTTACTATTTGTATTTGGTGTATATACCTTTTTTAACAAATGGAATAACTGGACCGCATATATAGACACCCTTACTACTGCTATTTTCTTTGTAGGAATGTGGTTGATGGCTCGAAGGAAAATTGAAAACTGGATTTATTGGATTATTGGTGACCTTATTTCTATTCCTTTGTATCTTTATAAAGGATTTACATTTACAAGTTTTCAATACTTGATATTTACAGTTATAGCAATCTACGGTTATTTAGCATGGAAAAAACACTTAGACAGCAACCTATCAATTTAATAAAAGTGGTACTTTTCGGGCCAGAAAGCACGGGTAAAACAACACTTTCTCGTCAGTTAGCTCGTCACTATAATACTGTTTGGGCTCCTGAGTTTGCACGTGATTATTTACAAGAGAAATGGAATAACGAACGTACCATTTGCGAAGAAAAAGACATACTTCCTATCGCTAAAGGACAAATGCAACTTGAAAACGATTTGGCTAAGAAAGCAGATAAAGTACTTATTTGCGATACCGACTTGTTAGAAACCAAAGTATATTCTGAAGAATATTATGGTGGATTTGTAGATCCACTGCTCGATAAAGCGGCTGTAGAAAACAGCTATGATATTTATTTCTTAACCTATATCGATACTCCTTGGGAAGCAGACGATTTACGAGACAGACCCGAACGGCGGTTGGAAATGTTTAATGCCTTTGAAAATGCACTCAAGAAATACAATCGCCCGTATGTATTGTTAAAAGGCAATAAAGAAACACGTTTAAAAAAGGCGATATCTATTATAGACGATTTATTGTCTAAAAAGGAAAATTTGTATTCTTTTTCAGATACACTTACCGATGTAGATATGCACTTCTTACATCAAACAAACGATACTCCTAATTACGATTTATAGAAAAGCTCTTCTTTTACTCTCATATAACAATTTAAAATCGTCATTACGAATTCTGATATTTCGGAATGAAGTAATCTGTACATTATAAACTGAAATAATTCTGCCTTCTTAGAGAATTGTTTTTATTTCCTTATTCTTTGCCTTGATGCAAAGAAATCGACATTAGGAGATTCACGAATACTTAAAAAAATATAAAACACATGAGCTAACCAAAAATCAAGACATATGATACATTTCTAAAAAATGCTACAGTACCATCCTCCACAGATGAAAAGAACTCGCTTTGCTCAAACAGCTTTTCATCTCCTGCCAATCCTGCTACCTTGATTTTTAAAATATGTATCAGTAGGTCAAACCAAACCTTAAGCTAGTTTGTTTTAAGACAAAATGAAGAGTACTAATAAAACTTCCTATATTTGAAATACATCCACAAACTATGAACCAAGAACAAATTTATAATGAATTAGAATTTAAAGCCGTTAGAAGTTCTGGTGCGGGTGGACAACATGTAAATAAAGTTGCTACGAAAGTAGAACTCAGTTTTTCGATTCCAAATTCCTTAGGGCTCTCAGACACAGAAAAGGAACGACTTCTTAAAAACTTGGCCAATCGTCTTTCTAAAGAGCATATACTAACGCTCACCTCACAAGAAAGTCGCTCACAACATAGAAACAAAGAATTGGTGACCAAACGTTTTTTTGAACTCTTAAAAAAAGCGCTTATCAAACCAAAACCTAGGAGAACAACCAAACCTACCAAAGCATCTGTTAAAAGACGAATAGAAGCCAAAAAACAACAGTCTGAAAAAAAAGAAAACCGAAAGAAGTTTCGGTTTTAAGATTATTTAGTTATTCTATATTAAAGCATGGCTTATTCTTCTAACATTGTAAAATCAAATTTTTCTTTCTTCAGTATATCTATAACATCTTTATCTCTTACTTCAAGTCCTGTATCTAAATCTACACCATTATAGGAATCATGCCAAAATAAAAAACCTCGGTAATTTACACCAGTAATAGATTTCGCTTTTTTCCAAGAATTTTCAAAATACAAATAATGTAATTCATTTAGTATTTCATAGATATCAACATAATAATCTTCATCTTCTATCAAAACATAAGCATCATCCCATTCCTCTAGTTTAAATTCTTCACACAAATTTTGAAGAACTTTATAATCATCTTCATTATCACATTCAATAATAAATTGGTCCTTCCAATATTTTTGAGGAATAATATAAGGGTCTGGATAAACACTATACATGAAATCCATAATTGAATCGAATTCAAAATTGATTACCTTAAGGATTTTGTGATTTTCAATCAATAATTGCGCTTTCTCTTTAAAAAAGTCGATTATTTTTTCTGTTAAAATTTCTTCCTTCTTTTTAAATAAGTTATTAGTTAAAAACTCTTTGGCTTCTAAGTTTAATTTGTTTTGTTTTTCTTCGTAATTCATTTACAATATTTTATAACAGGAATCTTAACTCTTAATTAAGTTTTTAAAACAAGTTATAGCTTAATAATTTATTCTCTTTCATAATGAGATAGTCCCAAATCAATTAACTTATTCCTAAAATCTTTAGAATCTGTGTCTATTCTATCACTAATAATTTCATGTATAACATTTTCCCGTCCAACCACCATTTTACAGTCATCTCTCAACCACTTAAATTTGAATTTATCTGGTAATGTCATGTCCGCATGAATTTCAGCATATTTTTTCACTTCATCTAAAGTCTTATCGACGAAAACTGTAAATTCCTTTTTAGTCATACATCCGAATGATTTCTCCATTTCCCTTTCCTTTTACACTTCTTACATATCCGTTTATCACTTTTCTCATAGGTATCGGATTATGTCCAGGAAAATAGTCCTTGTACTTTTCGTATGCATCCTCCACCATTCCAGAAGAAACAACATTTATTCTAATTCCGTTTTCCATTTCAAGAGCCACTGCTTGAACAAAGCTATGTATTCCTCCGTTTACCATTGCTGCACTTGTTGTTTTTATTACTGGATCATCTGCTAAAATCCCAGTGGTTAATGTTATTGAACCATTTGGATTTAAATAATCTTTCCCGATACGAACTAGATTTACTTGTCCCATAAGCTTACTTTTCAATCCAATATAAAAGTCTTCTTCGGTAAGTTTATTAAAATCATCCCATTTCGCTTCCCCAGCAATACAAATTACAGCATCTAATTTTCCTATTTTCTCAAACATCGATTGAATAGATTTACTGTCTGCTATATTTACAATAACATCTCCACTTGAACGACCTGCAACCAACACTTCATTGTCGTTTTTAAAGTTTGAAACAACTGTTTTTCCAATTGTTCCATTTCCTCCTATGACTAAAATTCTCATTTTTATTCTACTTTGTTTTTCTTTTAATATAAATAATCCAATAAAATAAAAGGAAGTACCCCAAATCCAAAAAACAAAATAATTGTATAAAGGAAATCTGCAAACTTTCCATTTCTCTCTACTTTAGGTTCTCTATTAAAAATTACTTTATATAATTGTCTTGTTGGATATTGTACTATTAATAATGATAAAGGGTAAATAAAACTAACATTATTCAAATCAGAACCATATTCTTGGTATTGATATCTAAACAGATATCCATAAAAAAAAAATCCAATTGCTATTAAAAGACTTTTAATATAGTACCCATTTATTCTCAACATTTTAAAATCCGTAAAAAACCACAATCCAATTCCCATTCCAGTAAATAAAGTCCAGTTATCTACTACTTCATCATTTTTTATCAAACTAGGAATAAAGAAATGTAATAAAACGGCTATAATAGAAATGTAAAGAAATATCGTAAACCTTTTATGAATCCTTTCTAATTGTTTTTTCTTTTTCATAGTTAATTTGGTCTTGTTTTCCTCTTTTTTAAACAAAAGGTTAAAGACATTAAACCTTTAACCTTCTCATTTAAAATCTTTCTTACAACGGAATATTCCCGTGTTTTCTATTGGGTCTTGTTACTTGTTTACCTTCTAACATGGCAAATGCTTTGATGAGCTTTCTACGGGTGTCTTGTGGTAAAATTACCTCATCTACAAATCCACGTTCCGCTGCTCTATACGGATTCGCAAACTTATCAGCATACTCAGCTTCTTTCTCTGCTAGTTTCGCCTCATGATCATCTGCTTCTGCAATTTCCTTTTTAAAGATAATCTCACTCGCTCCTTTCGCTCCCATTACGGCAATTTCCGCACTTGGCCAAGCAAAGTTCATATCGGCACCAATATGTTTTGAGTTCATTACATCATACGCACCTCCATAAGCTTTACGTGTAATTACACTCACTCTTGGTACGGTAGCTTCACTTAGTGCATATAATAATTTAGCTCCATTGGTAATAATCGCATTCCACTCTTGATCGGTTCCTGGTAAGAATCCTGGTACATCTACCAATACCAATAACGGAATATTAAAACAATCACAAAAACGCGTAAAACGTGCTGCTTTTTTAGAGCTATTTACATCCAAACACCCTGCTAAACTCATGGGTTGATTGGCTACAATTCCTATACTTCTTCCTCCCAAACGTGCAAAACCAACTACAATATTATCGGCATAGTCTTTATGAATTTCAAAAAAGGATTCTCTATCTGCAATTCCATCAATTACTGCACGAATATCATAAGGTTTATTAGCATTATCAGGAACAATAGTTGCCAACTCTTCACGGATTTCATCACCTAATTCAAAAGGAATTTTTGCGGTAGTTTCTTGATTGTTCTGTGGCATATAGCTCAACAATGTTTTAATATCCTCTAAACATTGTACATCATTCGCTGCCGTTAAATGTGTTACTCCTGATTTGGTTGCATGTGTACTTGCACCTCCTAATTCTTCCGAGGTAACTTCTTCATTGGTTACGGTTTTTACCACATTCGGTCCTGTAACAAACATATAACTAGTATTTTCTACCATAACGGTAAAATCAGTCATGGCTGGTGAATACACCGCTCCTCCGGCACAAGGTCCCATAATTGCAGAGATTTGCGGAATCACTCCTGAGGCTTGTACATTTCTGTAAAAAATATCAGCATATCCTCCTAACGATCGTACGCCTTCTTGTATACGTGCTCCTCCTGAATCATTCAACCCGATTAATGGTGCACCTACTTTTACTGCCAAATCCATAATCTTACAAATCTTTTCGGCATGCGTTTCTGATAGTGAACCTCCAAACACGGTAAAGTCTTGTGCAAACACGTATACTAAACGTCCGTTTACGGTTCCATATCCTGTAACCACTCCATCTCCATAGAACTTTTGTTTGTCCATTCCAAAATCGGTCGTTCTATGGGTTACTAAGATTCCTACTTCTTCAAAAGAGCCTTCGTCTAAGAAATAATCTATTCGCTCTCGCGCTGTTAATTTTCCTTTGCTATGATGACGATCAATACGGTTTTGTCCGCCTCCTAATTTAGCTTCTGATATTTTATTTTGTAATCCTTCTATTTTAGATTTCATCTGTATTCTTTTTTTGGGCGTTCCCTTCGGTCGGGCTTTATGCTATATCTTTTTTGCGAGTCATTGTGAAGCAAATATCTATTTGCCATAGTAATCTTTAATTTAAACAGATTACTTCGTTTCACTCGTAATGACGATGCTACCAACACAAAAAAGGATGTCGCTGCAATCCCTAACGCACTTCATTAATAGTAATTAGCAAGTTTTTAAAATTTGTTGTTCTTTTAAATACTGCTGTAAAGCAACTTGTGCTGCAATCTTTGCTTCTTTTTTAAATTCTGCTTCTAACAATTCAGGGGTATAATATTTCTTTACAAAATGTGTATCAAAATCACCTGAAGTGAACGCTTCGTGCTCACAAACAAACTTTCCAAAAGGCAAAGTAGTTGCTATTCCTTTCACTTTGTAATTACTAATGGCTTGTTTCATTAACTCAATAGCCTCTTCACGTGTTTTTCCGTAGGTAATCAATTTAGAAATCATCGGATCGTAATAAATCGGAATTTCCATTCCTTCTTCAAAACCATCATCTACACGAATATTTGCTCCTGTTGGGTGTTGATACGTTTCTAACACACCAATACTCGGTGCAAAATTATCTAACGGATCTTCTGCGTACACACGTAATTCTAACGCATGTCCGTTAATTTGTAAATCTTCCTGACTAAACGATAAGGCTTCTCCTCTCGCTATTTTAATTTGCTGTTCTACCAAATCAATTCCCGTAATCATTTCTGTAACTGGGTGTTCTACTTGTAAACGCGTATTCATTTCTAAGAAGTAAAAGTTCTTATTTTCATCTAATAAAAACTCAACTGTTCCAGCACCTAAATAATCACAAGCTTGTGCAACTCTTACAGCTGCTGCTCCCATGGCTTCTCTAATTTCAGGAGTTAATACACTTGAGGGTGCTTCTTCCACTACTTTTTGATGACGACGTTGTACAGAACATTCACGTTCAAATAAATGTACTACGTTTCCATGACTATCTGCCAATACTTGAATTTCAATATGACGTGGAGAGCCCACATACTTTTCAATAAATACAGAACCGTCTCCAAAAGCAGATTCTGCCTCTGAAATTGCACGTTGCATTTGTTCTTGTATTTCTTCCTCTTTTTCTACAACACGCATTCCTTTTCCTCCTCCTCCTGCTGAGGCTTTGATTAAAATAGGGTAACCTATTTCATTCGCTACTTTTGTTGCATAAGCTACATCGGTTACGGCTTCATCAATTCCTGGCACCATCGGTATGTCATAGGCTTTTACTGCATCTTTAGCTGCCAACTTACTTCCCATTACCTCAATGGCATGCGATTTTGGACCAATAAACACAATTCCTGCTTTGGCTACCGCTTCTCCAAAAGCTGCATTTTCACTTAAAAAACCATATCCAGGGTGAATCCCATCTACATTCAATTCTTTGGCAACTTCAATAATTTTATCTCCTAATAAATACGATTGATTCGAAGGTGCAGGTCCAATACATACTGCTTCATCAGCAAAACTAACATGTGGCGAGTTTCTATCTGCTTCAGAAAAAACAGCTACGGTAGTGATTCCCATTTTCTTTGCGGTACGCATTACACGTAAGGCAATTTCTCCTCTATTTGCTACTAATATCTTTTTCATATTATTCCATTTCTATTAAAACCGCATTCTTCTCTACTTTATCACCCGCTTGTATGGCTACCGATTTTACTATACCATCTCTCGGTGCTAGTAAGGTGTTTTCCATTTTCATGGCTTCTAATACCAATACTCCATCTCCTTCTTTTATTTCTTGACCAACTTCAACAGCAACAGAAACAATTAATCCAGGCATTGGTGCCTTCATATCGTTTTCTTTCTTTTCTGCCGCTACTTCCAATCCTAATTCGTCAATTAGCATGTCTAACTCATTAAAAATTTCTACTTCATAGATATTTCCGTTAATTTGAACAGTATATGTTTTTTGATTGAAGTTTGTTTGTAATATAGTTGCCTGATACGATTGATTTTCTTCAAGTATATGGAACTCGTTTTTTGATTTTGTTACGATGTCTAACGCTTCTATTTGCGCTTCGGTAAAATCAAAACCATGCGTTTTATTAACGCTTGTTTTAAAAGTTTTACTCATAAATGTCTGATTATTTCCCTACTAAAATATTAAAATTACAACGGACTGAATGAGTTAATCTTATAAATTGATTTAAATGGCTTACTTCTGAGGTAATAACCCTATACTCTTTTAAATGCTACCTTTTAAAAACACACTTTTTATCATTCTTATTTGATATTTCATATGTACCTTTGCCCCGTTCTCGTAAAGGGGTGCCTTTTTGAGTTATTAGTGTTTAGTTGATAGTTATATAGTTAACTTAAAAATTCCACATTAAAAACTTATAATTAAAATCAGGCTGAGATCATACCCAATGAACCTGGGCAAATAATGTTGCCAAGGGAAACTAAATGTCATTACATGGTAATGGGGGAAATTACTGTAGTAATCTAGTTTTATAGAAACATTATGTTTCTTTTTAAAATTTCTTGTAATGACAAATAATTATTCAAACAAAACATAGAATAATTACCTCTTTTTATTCAATTTTATTTTATAAAAAATGAGACTAATGTCTTTTGTTAATCAAGTGAAGATAGTAGCTTTTTTAATGGTGATGTTTACGAGTTTAACCGTAAATGCACAAACGTTTAATGTATCGGGTAAAGTATTTGATGAAAATCAAAAGCCACTTATAGGTGCTTCTGTACTAGTTACCGAACTTAATAAAGGAACTTCTACAGATTTTGAAGGAAATTTTAAATTACAACTTCCACAAGGAGAACACGTAATCAAAGTTAATTTTATCGGGTATAAAAGTGCGGCTCAAGGAATAGCTATTGTAAATGATCAACCGCAAACAATAAACTTTTATTTAACTCCTGATAACAATACGCTAGATGAGGTATTGGTTTCTGCAGTTCGTGTAAAGGCTGATGCGCCGGTTACTCATTCTAACTTAACTAAAAAAGAAATTGCAAAACGTAATTTAGGACAAGATATTCCTATTTTGATGAATTACTTACCGAATGTAATTTCTTCATCTGATGCAGGTGCTGGAATTGGATATACTTATTTAAGAGTTCGTGGTTCAGATGCTTCTAGAGTAAATGTTACCGTAAACGGAATCCCTTATAACGATGCTGAAAGTCAAGGAACTTTTTGGGTAAATATGGGTGACTTTGCTTCTTCTACACAAAGTTTACAGTTACAACGTGGAGTAGGTACATCTACTAATGGATCTGGAGCTTTTGGTGCAAGTTTAAATATTTTAACAGATGCTGTTTCTGAAGAAGCTGGAGGAGAAATTTCAAACTCTTTTGGTTCTTTTGGTACAAGAAAACACACCGTAAAATTTACAACAGGTAAATTAAACGATCATTTTGAGTTTGCTGGACGTTTATCTAACATTTATTCTGATGGTTATGTTGATAGAGCTTTTACTGATTTAAAATCGTATTTCTTACAAGGTAGTTATACTGATGAGAATACTTTAATTAAAGCATTGGTTTTTGGAGGTAAAGAACAAACATATCAAGCTTGGTTCGGATTAACTGCTGATCAGTTGAAAGAAGATCGTCGTCAAAATCCATATACCTACGACAACGAAACAGATAACTACCAACAAGATCATTACCAATTACACTGGAATGAAACCTTAGATGAAAATTGGTCTACAAACATTGGTTTAAACTACACTCGCGGAAAAGGGTATTTTGAGCAGTTTAAAGACGGAGAAGATGCTGCAGATTATGCTGGATTAATTAATGACGGAAGTGATGTCATTGTTAGAAGATGGTTAGACAATCATTTTTATGTGGCTAATTTAAATGTAACGTATAAAGGAGACAACTTTGAAATTATTACAGGAGGTTCGTATAGTGAATATGATAATGATCATTATGGAGAAGTAATTTGGGGAAGCGATTTAGCTCCAAATACAAATATTAGAGATCGTTATTATGAGAGTGTTTCTAACAAGGAAGACTTTAGTATTTTTTCTAAAGCCACTTTTAATGTTACTGATCAATTAAAGGCATTTGTTGATTTACAAGGACGTTTTGTTACCTATAAAACGCTTGGACTTACAGATGATTTAGATGTTATTTCTGTGAACGAAGTATACAATTTCTTTAATCCGAAATTAGGGGTTACTTATAAAATTAACGATGAGCATAGTGTATATGCTTCTTATGCTCGTGCAAATAGAGAGCCTAACAGAAATGATTTTGAGGGTGGTAATTCTAAACATGAAAGTTTAGATGATTATGAATTAGGATGGCGTTTACAAAATGAAACAGTAAAACTAAATACTAATGTGTACTACATGAACTACCAAAATCAGTTAGTTTTAACTGGTGCTATTGATCCGAATTCTGGAGAACCTTTAAGAGCATCTAGTGGAAAAAGTTACCGATTTGGTATTGAGATTGACGCAGATATTAAGTTAGACGAAACATTGTTTTTAAGACCTAATGTGGCTTTTAGTAAAAATGTAAACAGCGATTTTTATGCTACGATTGATGGTGAGCTTAGAAACTTAGGAGAAACACCTATTACTTTTTCTCCTGACATTGTGTTTGGAAATGCTTTGGTATATGCTCCAATAAAGAACTTACAAATGTCATTTTTATCTAAATATGTTGGTAAACAATTTATGAGTAATTTAAATAGTGAAGTATCTGATCAAGATGTCTTAAAAGGATTCTTTACAAGTGATTTTAATATTACCTACGAATTAAAATTCGATAAAATAATTAAGTCGGTAGTATTCACTGGTTTAGTAAATAACATTTTTGACAAAGAGTATGTAGATAGAGGATATTACTATACGTTTGATGATACTTGGTCTAATCCTGGACAAACTACCACAGTTGATGGTGCTGGTTTTTATCCGCAGGCTACTAGAAACTTTTTAATTGGGGCTACTATAAAGTTCTAAAAATGGGGGAATGCTAGAGAAAGTAAAAACCGAGCCTTATGGCTCGGTTTTTTTATTTAATCTTCTTTATTTACTCTTCCAACTGCACAACTAACAAACGATTTTGCTTTGTGCATAATAGTGTTCTTATCTCCTACTTCTGGATATCCTAGTTTCGATAGCTTTTCTTTTATTTCTGAAAGTAAACTTTCTTCCGAAGAAAACGAAACCAATGATTTTTCTACATCTACTTTTACTTCATCAACTCCCTTAATGCTAGATAATCCTTTGGTAATTGTAGCTGCACAACCTCCACATTTCAAATTTTCGATATATACTTCTTGTTGCATGCTACTAATTCTTTAATTTCCATTCATTATATCCTCCTACTACATTGTAAACTTCAAAACCTTTTTTAGAGAGTACTTCTGATGCTTTTTTACTCCTCCCACCGGATTTACAATACACATAAACAGGCTCTCTTTTGTCTAACTTTTCAAGTGCTTGCTTTTCAAAATCTTCATCAAAAAGATTTATACTTATAGCTCCTTCTATAATTCCATATTCCCATTCTTGTGGAGTACGAACATCTAATAATTGCACTTTAGTAGTTGTTAAAACTTCCTGTAAACTTTCAACAGAAACATCTTTTAAACTTGGGTTTTGAGGTTCGCAAGAAACACACCAAAACATCAAACCTATGAGTGCAATTAGCTTTTTCATTCAATGTTATTTTAAGGTAGAAGGACATACCATTGCTGTCCTTTCAATGTTTGTTTCTTTGATTGCCTTATAACCACCAGCTACATCTATTACATTATGAAATCCTCTTGATTTTAAGATAGATGCTGCAATTACCGAACGATATCCTCCTGCACAGTGAATGTAAAAGTCTTTATCGGTAGGGAATTCACTAATATGATCATTTAAATAATCTAATGGAGTACTTGGCACATCTACAATATGTTCATTTGCATATTCTCCTGGTTTACGAGAATCAAATACTGGTGCTCCTTCTTGAATTGCTTTTTCTAAATCTTGTGCAGATACCGAACGTAAGGTGTCAATTTCTTTTCCTGAAACTTTCCAAGTATCAAAACTTCCTTCTAAATATCCTAATACATTGTCAAACCCTACACGAGATAAACGTGTAATAGCTGTTTCTTCATCTCCTTTTGGAGTAACCAATACAATGGGTTGTGCTACGTCTTTAATTAACGCTCCTACCCAAGGAGCAAAGGTTCCTCCTAAGCCAATAAAAATTGAGTTTGGAATAAATCCTTTAATGAATTCTGATTGATGACGTACATCTAAGATAATAGCTCCTGTTTCGTTTGCTATAGTTTCAAATTCACGAATAGATAATGCTTTTGCTCCTGACTTGATTACTTCGTCTATAGACTGGTATCCTTCTTTATTTAGTTTTACGTTTAAAGGGAAATATGCTGGAGGAGGTGTTAATCCTTCTGTTACTTCAGCAACAAACTCCTCTTTGGTCATATCTTCTCTTAAGGCATAGTTGGTTTTCTTTTGTTCTCCAATAGTTCCAACTGTTTCTTTGCTTAAATTTTTACCACAAGCAGAACCCGCTCCGTGTGCAGGATATACGATTACTTCATCTGCTAACGGCATAATTTTAGTACGTAAACTATCGAATAGCATCCCTGCTAAATCTTCTTGTGTAATATCTCCTTTCTGGGCTAAATCGGGTCTACCAACATCTCCTAAAAACAAGGTGTCTCCACTAAAAATTGCATGATTTTTTCCAGAAGCATCTTTTAATAGATAGGTAGTACTCTCCATAGTATGCCCTGGTGTATGCAATGCTACAATGGTAAGGTCTCCTACTTTGAACGCTTCATTATCTGTTGCGATATGTGCGTTAAATGATGTTTTTGCTGTTGGGCCATATACAATGGTAGCACCCGTTTTTTCAGCTAATGTAACATGTCCACTCACAAAATCTGCATGAAAATGAGTTTCAAAAATATATTTAATATTCGCGTTATCTTTTGCCGCTCTATCTATATAAGGTTGTACTTCTCTTAATGGGTCAATAATTGCTACCTCTCCATTACTTTCTACATAGTACGCTCCTTGTGCTAAACAACCTGTATAAATTTGCTCTATCTTCATAATATTAGTTTAATCGTACGCTTGATGAATATACTGTGCGTATTTTATTTGTGATTTATTATCTCCTGTTTTGTGAAAAATTACGGCATCATTGGCTCTCATAAAAAAGTGGTTCAATGATACAATTTTTAATAAGCCTCCTCTAAATAAGGCATCTCTTACTGGGCCTTTTACTCCTGCAAAGTAAAACTGTACGTTTTTCTTTTCGAAGTATTTTATTCTATCTTTTAACATTTCAACTCCAGTACTATCTACTCTGTTAATGCTTTCGGCATCTAAAACAATTAGTTTTAAATCATTTCCTTTTTTTTCTACCATGTGATCTAATCGCTCTCTAAAGTAACTAGCGTTTGCATAGAATAATTGTGCATCAAAACGAAAAACAAGTACTTCTTTATCTAAAATAACTTCTTTAAACCTGTTTTTGTTTCTATAAAAATCGGAATCTGGTACTTTTCCTAATTCTGTTACATATGGGCGAGAAGTTCTAAATATTAAGATGATTAATGATAGTCCTACTCCCGTTATAATTCCGTATTCAACTCCAAATATTAAGGTAGACACAAAGGTTGCTAATAATAGCCAAAAGTCTAAATTATTGGCTTTAAACAAACGTACTGCCTCTCTTACACTGATCAGGTTAAAAACCGCAACGATAATAATGGCTGCTAAAACTGTTTTTGGTAAAAAGTAAAATACGGGGGTTAAAAACAATAGGGTTAAGATTACCAATACTACTGAAACCAGCGCTGATACTCCTGTAGTTCCTCCTGCTTCTGCATTAATTGCTGAACGCGAAAAGCTTGAGGTTGTTGGGTAAGCTTTAAAAAATGACCCTACTATATTTCCTAAACCCAATGCAATTAATTCTTGATTGGGTCTTATACGATATTCGTCTTGTTTTTCTTCTAAAGATTTTCCGATAGAGATGGTTTCTAAATACCCTACCATTACCAAAGTAAGTGCAATAGGCATTAGTTCTCTTATCAAATAAAAATCTACTTCTGGAAGTACAAATGATGGTAACCCTGACGGTATATCTTTTACGATAGCTACATCTACCAATTCTTTGCCAAATACATGCATAATTGTAATTCCTAATACCACGACTACAATAGCACTAGGTATTTTTTTATTTATTTTTCTAAGCACCATTATAATGGCACAGGCAATCAATCCTATAATGGTAGTATGTACATTAAAGCTTGCTATTTTATCTATAAAATCTTCATAGAGTACTTGAATTTGATCACTTTGTACAAAATCGACACCTAACAAATTTCTAAATTGGTTTAATCCAATGGTTAGTGCTACTGCTGAGGTAAATCCTGTGATTACGGGTTTTGATAAAAAGTTTACAATAAATCCTAATCGGAACACTCCCATTAAAAATTGTATGCATCCTACAATTAGGGCTAACAATATTGCAATGGATATATAACTTTCTGAACCCGTTAATGCAAAGGTAGAAACTCCTGTTGCAACGATTAATGAGTCCATAGCAACGGGTCCAATTGCTACTTGACGAGAAGACCCAAAAATGGCATACATTACTTGCGGTAAAAGTGCAGCATACAATCCGTAAATAGGAGGAAGACCCGCAATTAACGCATAGGCGATTCCTTGTGGAATTAAAATGATGGCAACAGTAACTCCTGCCAAAACATCTCCTCTTAGCTGCGTTTTTTTATAATTGGGTAACCAATCTAAAATAGGTATGATTCTTTTAAGTAATTTCATATACATTAAAACAGTTCACCTTGATTTCTCCCTCTAATTCTCCCTAAATGTTTGTATGCTAAATCGGTAACTTCTCTTCCTCTAGGTGTTCGCATGATAAATCCTTGCTGAATTAAAAAAGGTTCATACACCTCTTCAATGGTTTCGGAGTTTTCTGCTACTGCGGTTGCCAATGTGGTAATTCCTACTGGACCTCCTTTAAATTTATCGATGATAGTAGATAGTATTTTATTATCCATTTCATCTAAACCATGGGCATCTACATTCAATGCTTTTAAGGCATACTTTGCAATTTCTATGGTAATATTTCCGTCTCCTTTTATTTGTGCAAAATCACGTACTCTGCGCAACAATGCGTTTGCGATACGTGGTGTTCCTCTACTTCTTCCTGCTATTTCAATAGCTGCTTCCATAGAGATTGGAACGTTTAATATATAAGCACTTCTTTGAATAATGGTTGTTAAAAGCTCTGTTGAATAGTAATGCAAACGACTACTAATTCCAAAACGTGCACGCATTGGTGCGGTTAACAATCCTGAACGAGTAGTTGCTCCTACTAGTGTAAATGGCTCTAAATTGATTTGTACCGTACGTGCATTCGGTCCTGACTCAATCATAATATCGATTTTATAGTCTTCCATCGCTGAATACAGATATTCTTCTACAATAGGGCTTAATCGATGGATTTCATCTATAAACAGTACATCACGTTCATCTAGATTGGTCAATAATCCCGCTAAATCTCCAGGCTTATCTAAAACCGGACCTGAGGTTACTTTGATACCTACTCCTAGCTCATTGGCTAAAATATGCGCTAGGGTTGTTTTTCCTAATCCAGGAGGTCCATGAAACAAGGTATGATCTAAGGCTTCTCCTCTTTGATTGGCAGCCTCTACAAATATTTTTAAGTTTTCTATGGCTTGATCCTGACCTGTAAAATCATCAAACGAGAGTGGACGTAGTTTTTTTTCTACATCTAATTCATCGTTTGAATAATGTTCTTTATCTGGATTTAAGTTTTCGTTCATATGGGTACAAAGATACTTTAAATAAAAAGTTTGTTATGTTATCTAAGTTACATAACATCTAGGCGCTAAGATACACATTGTAACACATCTACTCAACCCTTGTAATTGATCTTTGTTTTTTGTTTCATTATGATTGATAAACTTATGGTCGCACTCTACTTATTACCATCAAATCAACCATACGCGCTAATTAACAATTATTATATCTCTTCTTATTATTATAATAAAAACTATTTAATTAAGATAACTTCACTCTTAGGCACCAAAAAAGCCTTTCCATTTTTGGAAAGGCTTTTAATTTTATATACTTTATTGCTTAAGATGGCTCTTCTCCATCTAACAACGGTGTTGTTTGCAATACGAAATCTTTTCCGTGAACATAGTTTCCGTTTTCATCTGTCTTACTATAATCGTAAGCCCAACGGTGAACTTCTGGAATAGCTCCTGGCCAGTTTCCGTGGATGTGTTCTACTGGAGTAGTCCACTCTAATGTATTAGAATTCCAAGGGTTTTGTGAAGCTTTTTGACCTCTGTAAATAGAGATAAAGAAGTTTGCTAAGAAGATTAACTGTGCTAAACCTCCAATAATTGCCATCACTGTCATAAATACGTTAATATCTGCTAAATCATCAAACATTGGGAAGTTTGAGTTTGTATAATAACGACGTGGTAAACCAGCTAATCCAATAAAGTGCATTGGGAAGAATACTCCATATGCAGAGATAATTGTAATCCAGAAATGCCAGTATCCTAATGTTTTGTTCATCATTCTACCATACATTTTTGGGAACCAGTGGTAAATACCAGCAAACATTCCAAATAAAGCAGATACACCCATTACTAAGTGGAAGTGTGCTACTACGAAATATGTATCATGTACGTTAATATCTAATGCAGAATCTCCTAATACTAATCCTGTTAAACCTCCTGTTACGAATGTAGATACTAATCCGATAGAGAATAACATTCCAGGGTTCATTTGTAAATTACCCTTCCATAGTGTAGTTACATAGTTAAATGCTTTTACTGCCGATGGAATTGCAATTAATACAGTTGTAAATGTAAATACAGATCCTAAGAATGGATTCATTCCTGAAACGAACATGTGGTGACCCCATACAATTGTAGATAAGAATGCAATTGCCATAATCGATCCAACCATTGCACGGTAACCAAAAATTGGTTTACGAGCGTTTGTTGAAATAATTTCAGAAGTAATTCCTAATGCAGGTAATAAAATGATATATACCTCTGGGTGACCTAAGAACCAGAATAAGTGCTCAAATAACACAGGTGATCCTCCTTGGTAATGTAATACTTCACCAGAAATAAAGATATCTGATAAGTAGAACGATGTTCCAAAGCTCCTATCGAAAATTAATAATAACGCTGCTGATAATAATACTGGGAATGAAATTACCCCAATGATTGCTGTAATGAAAAACGCCCACATTGTTAATGGTAAACGCGTCATTTTCATACCCTTTGTACGTAAGTTTAATATTGTTACGATATAGTTTAACGAACCTATTAATGATGATGCAATAAATATTGCCATAGATACTAACCATAACGTCATACCTGCACCAGAACCAGGAATTGCCTGAGGTAATGCAGATAACGGTGGATAAATTGTCCATCCTGCAGATGCTGGTCCTGCTTCAACAAATAATGAAACAACCATTACTACAGATGAGATAAAGAACAACCAGTATGATACCATGTTTAAGAAACCTGATGCCATATCTCTTGCTCCAATTTGTAATGGAATTAATAAGTTTGAAAATGTACCACTTAATCCGGCTGTTAATACAAAGAATACCATGATAGTACCGTGAATAGTCACTAATGCTAAGTACATATCTGGATCCATAATTCCATCTGTTTGATGAGAACCTAAAAATGCTTCAATAATTGAAAACGATTTCTCTGGCCATGCAATCTGTAAACGGAATAACATAGACATAAACACCCCAATGATACCCATAAACATACCCGTTACTAGGAATTGTTTAGAAATCATTTTGTGATCGGTACTAAAGATGTATTTAGTTACAAATGTTTCTTTGTGATGGTGATCTGACATAATTCTATATCTTTATATAATCTTTAAAATATCTTATTTAATAACTTGAGCTAAGGTCTTTTGTTCTGACAACCACTTGTTGTATTCAGCTTCTTCAACAACAGTAATTTTCATTTGCATATTGTAGTGAGATGCTCCACAAATTTTATTACATAATAATAAGTAATCAAATACATATGGGTCTTCTCCCTTAGCCTTTCTTATTTTATTAATTCCTGCTGCTTTTGCCTTAACCTCTTCATTCTCCCTCATTTCCTCAGTAGTATACTTAGGTGTAAAAGCGAATTGCGTAACCATACCTGGTACACAGTTCATCTGCGCTCTAAAGTGTGGCATATACGCAGAGTGTAATACATCTTGCGAACGGAATTTGAATAATACTTTTTTACCTTTTGGTAAGTATAATTCTGTTACCTGCTTGTCGTCTTGAGATTTTGGGTCAGACATGTCAACTCCCATAGTATTGATACCTTTAATGAAGTTTACATTTCCTAATCCTAACTCATTATCTGCACCAGCATAACGAGCATCCCAACGGAACTGTTGAGAATACACCTCAATTACAATTGGGTTTTCATCATCTCCAACATACATTACGTTGTTCCAAGCCCATAAACCGTATCCAATTAATAATACAATGGTAACTGCTGGAATAACTGTCCAAATTAATTCTAATTTGTGGCTGTCTGCGAAGAATAACGCCTTTCTATCTTTATTACCTCTATACTTGTATGAGAAATAGAAAATTACAAATTGCATTCCGAATTGAACAATACCAATTAACCAGAACGTGATATCAAATAATCTATCATCGTGTTCTCCTTCAATAGAAGCAGATTCTGGTAACATAAGAACGTTCATTGCAATTAAACAGTAAATCATCATTGCATATAAAAAGGCTAGGAACCCTAATGCTAATTTACCTTGTGTATCGTTGTCTTTATCTGTAGCAATTACCGAACGTAAATTCATTACACGAGTAATTTGCCAAAAGCTTACTCCTAGTGCAACTGCTATGAAAATATAAAATAAAGCGAGCATATTATCTAAACTATTATTGTTTTCTAATTATTTATTAATGATGACTATCGTTGTCTTCTCCTCTGTGTTCGATAATGTAATAGTGGAAAGTTTCACTCTCGTGTAAGAATGGGTTTCCTTTAGCTACAGGATCTGCTTTTGCAAATGCACTAAATGTAGCATAGATGAATAATCCCATAAAGAATAAAATACCACTAATTTCTCCTATTCCGAATCCCCATTGACCTCCAACAGTTCCAGGCATAATCATTACGAATAAGTCAACATAGTGACCTACTAAGATTACAATACCTCCTAATACTACAAACCAAGGAATGCTCTTAAAGTCACTATTGATTAATAATAATACTGGGAAAACGAAGTTCATAACTACCATTCCTAAGAAAGGTAATTTATATTCATTAAAACGTTGAACGAAATAAGTTGTTTCTTCTGGCATATCTGCATACCAAATTAACATAAATTGAGCGAACCATAAGTATGTCCAGAATACAGAAAAACCAAACATAAATTTCGCTAAATCGTGAATATGACTATCATTTACTAATGGTAACGCTCCTTTAGAACGTAAATAAATCGTTACAATAGCAATTACAGTTAATGCAGAAACTAAGAACGTAGCTAATACATACCAACCAAATAATGTAGAGAACCAGTGTGGGTCAATTCCCATAATCCAGTCCCAAGACATCATAGATTCAGTAATCATAAAAGTAACTACGAAACCAACTGATAAGTTATATAAGTTCTTGTGTAATTTTAAATCACCATTATCTTGTTGAATAGATTTTCTTCTAATGATGAAACGTAATCCATTCCAAATTGCTAAATAAACAATACCTCTAATAGTCCATCCTGGTACATTCATCCACCATTTTTTAGCATCTACGATAGGATCATAGTTTGGGCTTGCAGTATCAAACACACCATCTGCCATCCACGGGAATAAGTGTGTGTAATGCATTGCAGTAAGTACAATGAAGATTAATACAAAGATACTTACAAAGTGTAAGTTGTTTGTGATTGCCTCCATAACTCTGAATAATACTACTGACCATCCAGATTGTGCTACTCTTTGCGCCGCATAAAAAGCCATTACTAATAAAGTTACTCCTAAGAAGAATAACATTGCAACATAAAATGCAGACCAAGGTCTGTTTTTCATTTGATGATATACGTGCTCCGCATGTGCCTCTCCATGATCTTCACCATGCGCCTCAGCAGCAGCGTGTAGTTCTTCTTTTACTTCTTTATGTTCTACAACCGGCTCTGTATGAGCAGCAGTTGAATCTTGCGCATGTGCTTCTTCCCCGTGAGACGCCGCTGCAGTACTGTCTTGTGCATGTGTCTCTTCTTGAGTTGCCGCTGCAGTACTATCTTGTGCGTGCTCTCCTTCATTATGGATTTCTTCAGCATGCGTTTCTTTTGCGTGATCTTCAGCTTTAGCTTCTGTAGCATGATCTTCTTTTGCCTCTCCATGTGCTGATCCATGACCACCATGATGAGCATCGTGCTGTTTTGCTAAAATTTCTTTTGCCTCTTCTAATGATTTAGGTGCAGACATGAAACTAATTCCTGTTCCAACAGCTCCTAAAACCATTAAAATAATGGCAAGCATCTTTAATTTTCCTGAAAACTGATACATATCTTAATTATCTAATTTTATAGACTTACTTTAATTCGCTTTTTAACTTCTCTACGTATTGAACTACTTGCCAACGCTCCTTGTAATTCAATTGAGATGCATGAGATCCCATTAAGTTCTTACCGTACATAATTACATGGTAGATACTTCCTTCTGTAATATCTCTATCTTTATAGTTAGGGATACCGTTGAATTTATCTCTCTTAACTAATTCTCCATCTCCAGCACCTTTTTTACCATGACAAGAAGCACAGTAAATTCCGTATAACTCTTTACCTTTTTCAAGGTTAGCTTCGGTATTAGCTAAAGGATTCTTTAATTCAGCTTTTGCCTTTTCATATCCTTCATTTGTATCAAGAATATCATAAGCTACTACTCCATTTCTACTTACCGTACCAGCAACAGGCAACCTGTTTACAGGAACATCTCCAGCAGATCTTACACCGTTTGCATCGTAAGGTACCGATACATACATATCTGGCATGTATTGTACTTGTGGTTTACGTTTGTTGTTACAAGAAGATAAACTTGCAACAGCAACTAAAGCGATAAATATTTTTAAACTCTTCATATGTTTTAGTGCTTATCTACTACGTTAATTTCTACAGCTCCTGTTGTTTCTAACAAAGCTTTTAACTCTTCTTCATTATCATGAACTGAAATTTCCATTAAGAAATGGTCATCTGTTGTTCTTGGATCTGGATTTTCTGCTTCTTTAAATGGCCAAATCTTACTTCTCATATAAAAAGTAATAACCATTAAGTGGGCTGCAAAAAATACTGTTAATTCAAATAAGATTGGAACAAACGCCGGCATATTTTCTGCCCAAGAAAAACTTGGTTTACCACCAATATCTTGTGGCCAGTCAGCAATCATTGTATACCATGTTAACCAAACAGCAATTGAAGTACCTGTAATACCATATAAAAATGCTGTAATTGCTAAACGCGTAGGAGCTAAGCCCATTGCCTTATCTAATCCGTGAACTGGGAAAGGCGTATATACTTCTTCAATATGATGATGTGCTCCTTTTACTTTCTTAACGGCATCCATTAAGATATCATCATCATTGTATAATGCGTGAATTACTTTATTAGTGCTCATTGTTCTCCTCTCTTAATTTTTTATAACTCTCTCCTGAAGATTTCAAGATTGTTTTAATCTCTGCTGTTGGTATTACTGGGAATGTTCTAGCGTATAATAAGAATAATACGAAGAAGAACCCGATAGTTCCAATAAAGATACCTACATCTACAAACGTAGGCTCAAAACGCCACCAAGTTGATGGTAATTGACCTTTACTTAATACAATTGCGATAATATCGAAACGCTCAAACCACATACCAATGTTAATTGCAATTGATACGATGAATGAAACGATAAAGCTTCTTCTTGCTTTCTTAATCCATAATACTTGTGGAATAATGATGTTGAATATCATTAAAGACCAGAATGCCCATCCATAAGCTCCTGCTTCTGCACCAAATGATAAGTATGTATAATTTTCATATGGTGATCCTGTATACCAAGCGATAAAGAATTCTGTTGCATATGCTACTGCTACAATACCACCTGTTAAGATGATTACAATGTTCATATACTCCACGTGTAAACGTGTAATATATGCTTCCATATTTGTAACCTTACGCATAATTCCTAATAACGTTTGTACCATTGCGAATCCTGAGAAGATTGCCCCAGCAACGAAATAAGGAGGGAAGATTGTAGAGTGCCATCCTGGGTTTACCGATGTTGCGAAGTCAAACGATACAATTGTGTGTACCGAAAGTACTAACGGAGTAGCTAAACCTGCTAATACTAATGAAACTTCTTCAAAACGTTGCCAGTCTTTTGCTCTACCAGACCATCCGAATGATAATAAAGCATATATTTTCTTTTGGAAAGGCTTCACTGCTCTATCACGAATCGTAGCAAAATCAGGTAATAAACCAGTCCACCAGAATACTAATGATACCGATAAATACGTAGAAATTGCAAATACGTCCCATAAAAGCGGTGAGTTAAAGTTTACCCATAACGAACCAAATTGGTTAGGAATTGGTAATACCCAGTATCCATTCCAAGGACGTCCCATGTGAATGATTGGGAATAATCCTGCCTGGAATACCGCAAAGATGGTCATCGCTTCTGCAGAACGGTTAATTGCCATTCTCCATTTTTGACGGAATAATAAAAGTACAGCAGAAATAAGTGTACCTGCGTGACCAATACCAACCCACCAAACGAAGTTAGTAATATCCCACGCCCAACCGATGTTTTTACTTAATCCCCAAACACCGATTCCTGTTCCTACTGTGTAGAAGATACATCCGAATCCCCATAACATTGCTGCTAACGAGATATAAAATGCGATGTACCAATTTTTGTTCGCTTTACCTTCAATTGGTCTAGCGATATCCTCTGTAATATCATGGTAAGATTTCTCACCAAGTATTAAAGGCTCTCTATAAGATGATTCGTAATGAGACGACATAATCTATATACTTATTAATTTTATTATTAAGCTTCGTTTGTATTTTTAACTTTCACTTGGTAAACTACATTTGGCTTAGTACCAATATAATCTAACACATGGAAAGCTCTTCTATCCTCTTTTAATGCTGCAACAGTATCTTCTGTGTTATTCACATCACCAAATACCATAGATCCATTAGAACAAGCTTGAGAACATGCAGTTTGGAATTCATTCTTCTTAACTGCTCTTCCTTCTTTCTTCGCTTTTAAGATAGTTGCTTGTGTCATTTGGATACACATAGAACACTTCTCCATAACTCCACGAGAACGAACTACTACGTCTGGGTTTAACACCATCTTACCGTATTCGTTATTCATGTTGAAATCGAACTCACTGTTATCAGCATAGTTAAACCAGTTGAAACGACGCACTCTATATGGACAGTTGTTTGCACAATAACGAGTACCAACACAACGGTTATAAGCCATTTGGTTTTGACCTTGACGACCATGAGAAGTTGCCGCTACTGGACATACTGTTTCACATGGAGCGTGGTTACAGTGCTGACACATCATTGGTTGGAAAGTAACCTCTGGGTTTTCAGCTGGATTTTCTAAAGCATCGAATAAATCTCCTTTACTCAGCTTTAAAATCTTCTCTGTATACTTTCTTTCAATGTCTTGGTTTGCAATACCTGGATTCTCAGCTTTAAACTGCTCCATTGTTGGTAATGGTTGTCCATTTTCATCATTACCATATTGCTTATCTTCTACAGTAGAAGAATAGTAACGATCAATACGTAACCAAGCCATATCTCTACCAACTCTCATTTCATCTTTACCTACAACAGGAACGTTGTTTTCTGCGTGACATGCAATAACACATGCTCCACAACCTGTACAAGATGTTAAGTCGATAGATAAGTTAAAGTGGTGTCCTAACGTTCTATCATGCTCATCCCATAAATCAATCTTGCTACCTTCAGTTTCTTGGTGATCATAAGATACCATGAAAGGTTTATTCCAAGTATGTTTAGGGTCTAATGATTTATCGTTTACTTCTTTTAAAGAAGCTTCTCTTAAAATATCATGACGACCAGCTAATGTGCTTTGAACCTGCATACAAGCAAACTTATGCATTCCACTAGCCTTTTCAATAGAAACATTGTATTGAATGTTGTTTCCATTTTTATAGAACGGATATGCGTTGATACCTACTTGCATTTCGTCTTTCATTCCGTGCTTACGTCCATAACCTAAAGCTAAACCAATAGATCCTTTAGCTTGACCAGGTTGGATGATTACAGGAATGTTATTTATTGTTACTCCGTTAACCGTTACGTTAGCGTAGTTACCATCAATTGCTCCGTTATCTTTTACCGGGTTTGTAAAATCTAACTCTTTAGCATCTGCCATAGATACTGTTAAGTAGTTATCCCAAGAAGCACGTGTAATTGGATCTGGTAATTCTTGTAACCAAGGGTTATTCGCTTGTTTACCATCTCCTAATGCAGTTGATGAATATAAGTTTAATTCAAATTTAGAAGAATTGTTCGCTTCTCTTACTAAAGCAACTGCAGCAGCATTTACATCTACTTCGTTGTTTGTTACTTCTTCAGAAGCTACTACTTCTTTTTTAAAGAATCCATCATGTAAAGCCTCGTTCCAAGAGCTACCTCCTAAAACATTTGTACTCCAGAATTCTTTTAATGTATCGTAATAGTTTACAGTACTACCAGACCACTTCAATAACACATCTTGTAACTGGCGTGTATTGAATAATGGTTGAATAGTAGGTTGTACTAATCCGTACGTTCCTTCTTCAACCATCACATCTCCCCATGATTCTAGGAAGTGTGGTGCAGGTAATGCATATTCTGTTGCAGCTGCCGTGTCATCATTCTGAGTAGATAACGCAACTGATAATTTTAGTTTCTTTAATCCTTCAGCAAAATCAGCAGCATTTGCTAATGAATATACTGGGTTCACGTTGTAAGAGATTAAACCTCCAACTTTTCCAGCTTTCATATCTGCTACTAATTGAGTAACCTCAGTATCGTTTCCTTGTCTTGTATAACGAGCGTTAGTTACATCAGCTATTTCACTGTTTAATGCTTTGTTGATTGCTAACGCAATTAACTGTGCATTTTTATCATTTAATCCTGTAACAACAACTCCTTTAGAACCAGCTTTCTTTAAATCTTCAGCTAACTTTTTTACTTGAGCATCTACTGGAGTAGCTTTTGATGGTAAGTTTCCTCCTGTTACAGCATTATATAAATTAATTAATGCAAATACCTGTTGAGATGGTTTTAATACCAAACGCTTATCAGCATTTGCACCAGTCAATGACATATTACTTTCTAATTGAACATGGTAAGACATTTTACCAGTATTCGCTTGTCTTCCTTCTGAATAAGACTTTTCATAACCTCCTTGCCAATCTCCTAAGAAATCAGCTCCGATAGAAGCTATTACTGCTGCCTTTCCAAAGTTATAGTTAGGTAAAGCACGCTTACCGTACATTGCTTCAAAAGCATCTAATGCACCACTTTCAGAAATAGCATCGTAAGACACTTGCTTTACATTTGGATACTTAGCAATAAAATCTGCAATTACTTTGTCAGTTGAAGGACTTGCTAACGTACCAGTTAATAAAACTACTGATTCATTTGCATCTCTTAACTGCTCTAATTTTGCAACGATTTCTTTATCTGCATCAGCCCAAGTAATTACAGAACCTCCTTTAGTTGGTTCCTTTAAACGTAATTTCTCATCGTATAAAGATAAAACAGAAGCTTGCACTCTTGCATTGGTTTCTCCTCCTGCTTCTTTATTAGGCATGATTTGAATTGGACGCCCTTCACGAGTTTTAATTAAAACATTTGCAAAGTCAAATCCGTTTGCCATAGTAGTTGCATACCAATCAGCAACACCTACTACAATATCATTTGGTTGTACTACATAAGGAATCGATTTACGTACCGGTCCTTCACAAGCTGCTAAAGAAGCTGCTGCCGTTGTAAAACCAACATATTTTAAGAAATCTCTACGAGATGTTGATGTATTCTCTAAAGTTTCCTTATCACCTAAAAACTCATCCGTAGGAATTTCTTGAACAAACTCCTTATTACGTAGCGTTTCAACAATAGA
The DNA here is from genome assembly GCF_964048965.1 of Tenacibaculum sp. 190130A14a. Lineage (NCBI taxonomy): Bacteria > Pseudomonadati > Bacteroidota > Flavobacteriia > Flavobacteriales > Flavobacteriaceae > Tenacibaculum > Tenacibaculum polynesiense. Next base: position 3,738,218 of record NZ_OZ040189.1, read on the forward strand.
ACCTTCTTTCAGTTCTTCAACACTTTGCCAGTATTTTTTGTTTGAAGCCATTTATATATGTGTTTTTCTACTTTCTTAATTGATTAATAGTGGCACTTACCACACTCTTTTCCACCTAACTGTGCAATCGTAACTTGATCTACTCCGTACTTCTTAGCTAATTCTGCATGAATCTTAGCATAGTACTCATTTCCTTTCAAGTCTACTTTTGTCTCTTTATGACAATCGATACACCATCCCATAGTTAAAGAAGAGTATTGGTATACTTCTTCCATTTCTTCAACTGGACCGTGACATTTTTGACACTTAACTCCGGCAACTGTTACGTGCTGCGAGTGGTTAAAGTATGCAAAATCTGGCAAGTTGTGTACGCGAACCCATTTTACTGGCTTCGTATTACCTGTATATTCTAATTTATCAGCATCCCATCCAGCTGCTTCGTAAATCTTAGCGATTTCTTTATCTAAATCAGTCTTTGTTAACGTATGATCATCCATTACAACTTTAGTATCGTCAGCTACTTCTGAAATATTTTTATGACAGTTCATACAAACATTTACTGAAGGAATTCCTGAATGCTTACTATGCTTTGCAGCAGAGTGACAGTATTGACAATCAATCTTGTTATCTCCTGCGTGAATCTTGTGTGAGAATGCAATTGGTTGAATTGGCTGATATCCTTCATCAACACCTACTTTAAACAATGTTCCAAATAAAACATATGCAGTCATTAATGCACCAAAAATCACAAATAACACATGTAAGAAAGTGTTTTGCTTGATTCCTGCCCACAACTCAGAAGCTTGCCCCATTAAACCAGGAGTCTTAGGAGCTCCTTTTAACTCACTGATGGTTTTTAACAAACTACCAATAATTAAAAACGCTACTACGATTGCCGCTGCTAAAATGTAGATTAACCATTTTGGAGCCGACTTCTCTTTAGTATCTCCTCCGTTAACTACCACTTCCTGACCAGGCCTAGGCATCTCTCCAACAGTTGTATAGTAAAGAATATCATCAATATTCTTATCTGTTAACTGAGGAAAAGCAGTCATATTTGACTGGTTGTACTCTTCAAAGATTGCAATTGCATCTTTATCTCCCGAAGCTCTTAACGCAGCATTATCTTTAATCCACGCTTTTAACCAATCATTCTCTCTTCTTTCTTCTATACCACCTAACGCTGGCCCTACTAACTTCTTATCTAGCTTGTGACAAGAAGCACAAAGTGATTTAAATAATTTCTTACCTTCCTTTTGGCGAGCCTCATCAATATCTTGTGAGTACGCCGAAAAACTTAACGATAAAACTAAAAGAAAAACAAAACTCTGAAGGAGCTTTTGAGTAAATCTGTTGTGATGTTTCACACTTTTCATACTGTAAAATATATTTTTTGTATCTATTTTGGTACAATTTTTTCTGTTTCAACTAAGCATAATTAGTCCACAGAAAGTTGCACAAAAGTACTACTTCTGTCTAAAATGTGAAATGTTAAGAGAATCCTAATTTATAATTTATACTAATTCTAAATAAGAATACTTAGCAATGTATTAACCAACAACTCGTTACTTTTGTAAAAAGAAATCAGAATTATGAAAAAACCACAATTAATAAGCAGTATTTTAATTGTTCTTTTCTTTAGTGTTTACAGTGCTACGGCACAAAGCAAACTAACTAATGACAAGAGTATTAATTCTTTAATTGAGAAGAAGAGAGAATTTAACAAACAAAACAAAAAAGGGTTTCGTATTCAGTTATATAACGGTCTTGAAAGAACGGCTAAAAGTATTCAAGGAAGATTTAGAGTTGAGTATCCGAATGTTCGCACTAAGTTAAGTTATGATTCTCCAGAATGGAAAATTCAAGTAGGAAACTACAAAACACGTTTGGATGCAGATAGAGCTCTTAATAAAATTAGAGAAAAATTTTCTGGAGCTATTGTTGTTCCATTATAAAAAACACATATCAAACAAAAAACCGAGCGATGGCTCGGTTTTTTGTTTTTAGTCTACTCCTCCTATGAGTTTATTTAAATACTGTTCTAGGGGTTTTAATTCTTTTGGGGCATTACCAGCATCAAATGTACTCGACTTATAACTTGAGCCTCCCACTTTAACAACAAAGTCTCCGTGCAATGCTCCATCGGTCATTCTCTTTTGCGAGGGCGCTTTTAAAGACGACATAGCCTCTAAATTCAAACCTTTCACAAGCTCTCCTAATTTAGCTAACTGCTCTTTTGTTAAGTCAACCTCTTTATTACCGTAATTACCTTTATAAAGTACCTTATCCTTGTTTACTTTTATGCTTATATGTGTTCCTCTAGTACGCGCATTATATTCAATTTCATCAAATGTCTTTCCGCTACTTTGAGCCATACTACTCAATACCGCAAACAGCATCAATATTGGAACAAATCTTCTTAACTTCATAATTAATATTGTCTTTTAATTTCGATAAATATAAAAAAAGTAGCCAAATAGAGCACTCTTTTCATTCTCAATTCTAACAAATTCCTTGCCACAAGCCTCCATCTCTTTTTTCAACTTCATAAAAAAAGCGCCTTAAACAAGGCGCTTTTTACTATATTTTATAGAACAATTACTTTAATTTCTTCTTTACAGCTACTTCCGTATACACTTCTAACATGTCATACTCTTTAATATCATTGTAATTCTTAATTTGTAAACCACAATCGTATCCTTTAGTAACTTCTTTTACATCATCTTTAAATCGTTTTAACGATGCTAATTCTCCATCATGAACAACAATTCCTTCACGGATAATACGCACTTTAGCGTCTCTAGTAATCTTACCACTCATTACCATACAACCTGCAATGTTTCCAACTTTAGAAATTTTATAAACTTCTCTAATTTCAACATTACCCATAACCTCTTCTTTCATTTCAGGCGATAACATACCTTCCATTGCATCTTTCAGGTCATTAATTGCATCATAGATGATTGAATATGTTCTGATATCCACTTCTTCCTTATCGGCAATCGTACGAGCATTTCCTTGCGGACGTACGTTAAATCCAACAATAATTGCATCCGAAGCAGAAGCTAATAACACATCAGATTCTGTAATTGCTCCAACTCCTTTATGTAAGATGTTAACTTGAATTTCTTCTGTAGATAATTTCTGGAATGAATCTGTTAATGCTTCTACTGAACCATCCACATCTCCTTTTAAGATTAAGTTTAACTCTTTGAAATCTCCTAAGGCAATACGACGTCCAATTTCGTCTAAAGTTAATGTCTTCTGAGTTCTTACAGATTGTTCACGCTGTAATTGAGAACGTTTTGCTGCAATTTGCTTCGCTTCACGCTCGTCATCAAATACATTAAACTTATCACCTGCTTGAGGAGCTCCATCTAAACCTAAAATTGATACTGGTGTTGAAGGACCCGCTTCTTTCACTTTGTTTCCACGCTCATCAAACATTGCACGTACCTTACCACTATGCTTACCTGCTAACAAGTAATCTCCAATACGTAATGTACCCGCTTGTACTAAGATTGTCGAAACATATCCACGTCCCTTATCTAACTGTGCTTCTACCACAGTACCTACAGCATTCTTATCTGAATTTGCTTTTAATTCTAACACCTCTGCCTCTAACAATACTTTTTCTAATAACTCGTCAACTCCTTGACCTGTCTTTGCAGAAATTTCTTGCGATTGAATGTTACCACCCCAGTCTTCAACTAATAAGTTCATTGTAGAAAGTTGTGTTCTAATATTATCTGGGTTTGCATTTGGCTTATCAATTTTGTTAATCGCAAAAATGATTGGTACTCCTGCCGCCTGCGCGTGAGATATTGCTTCTTTTGTTTGAGGCATTACATCGTCATCCGCAGCAATTACAATAATTACGATATCCGTAACTTGTGCTCCACGAGCACGCATTGCTGTAAAGGCCTCGTGACCTGGTGTATCTAAGAAAGCAATCTTTTGACCATCTTCTAATGTTACCCCGTATGCTCCAATATGCTGTGTAATTCCTCCACTTTCACCTGCAATTACATTCGCTTTACGAACATAATCTAATAACGATGTTTTACCGTGATCTACGTGACCCATAACAGTTACAATCGGTGCACGTGGTGTTAAATCTTCTGGATTATCTTCAACTTCTTCAATAGACTCTTCTACTTCAGCTCCTACGAATTCTACTTTATAGTTAAACTCTTCAGCAACAATTTGAAGTGTTTCAGCATCTAAACGTTGATTCATGGTTACCATCATTCCTAACATCATACATGCAGAAATGATATCTGTAACTGGCTTATCCATCATTGTAGCAACTTCAGAAACCGTAACAAACTCAGTTACCTTTAACACTTTACTTTCTGCTTGAGCTGCTTGTAATTCTGCCTCAGCTTGTTGACGGTGTTGATCTCTTTTGTCTCTACGGTATTTTGCTCCTTTTCCTTTCTTAGATTTCCCTTGAAGTTTTTCTAAGGTTTCTCTTACTTGTTTTTGGATTTGTGCTTCTGTTAGTTCTTCTTTTTGAACTACAGGACGTCTACCCCTTCCTCTATTTTGACCCCCACGGTTTTGACCTCCACGGTTTTGGCCTCCTCTGTTCTGACCTCCTCTATTTTGACCTCCACGGTTATTTCCTTGACCTTGTTGTTGATTAGTTCCACCAGCTCCAGGCTTACTGATTCTCTTACGCTTTTTTCTAGCATCAGCATTCCCTCCAGACTTATTGTCTTGCTTTGCATCTGGCTTCTTCTTTTTTGGTCTTTCAAATTGCTTTAAATCAATTTTTTGACCAGTAATCTTAGGTCCATCTAACTTCTTATACTGAGTTTTAATTTTCTCAGCATTTTCTGGAGTTATCTCTACAGGTTTTTCTACTTTTTTTGCTTCCACTGGTTTAACGACCTTTTTAGGAGCTTCAACTTTTACCTGCTTAACTTCTTTCTTCTTTTCTTCAAGTATAACCTTTTTAACTGGCGCTGGCTTTGGCTCTTCTTTTTTAGTTACTTCAACTTTTTTAACAGGTGCTGGTTTTGGCTCTTCTTTTACCTTCTCTTCAACCTTAACTTCTTTAACGACTTCTGGTTTAGACTCAGGTTTTGGCTCTTCTTTCTCCTCTACAGCTTCTACTTTTTTACCAGTAGAAATATCAATCTTTCCAATTGTTTTTACCTCTAATTTTTCTGCTTTAGCTTTTAAAACTTCTTGTTTCTTAACTTCTTCTTCAAGACGTTTCTTTTCTTGCTCAGCTTCTAATTGTTGACGAATAGCCTCTTTTTCTTTTCTCTTTTCTTCGGTAACTTCTTTCGATGCTACTTTTTTAGATTTATCTGTTTGAAAACCATCAAGCAATACCTGATATTCTGTATCAGAAATCTTAGTGGTAGGGCGTGCTTCTATTTCAAAGCCTTTTTTTTCTAAATGCTCTACCGCTCTATCTAAAGAAATATTTAACTCTCTTAAAACTTTGTTTAGTCTTAACTTTTTGCCTTCAGCCATATATTGTTTTATACTTTTTACTCAAAAAACACACTTTACAACCAGTGTAGTTATGTTTTTTTTCTTTTGTGCCTGTTTATTTTACGAAGGTAAACAAACTAAAAACCTTTATTCTAAAAAAATCACTTTTATTAGTCTTCGAACTCTTCTCTTAAAATTCTTTGAACCTCTAAAATAGTTTCTTCTTCTAAATCTGTTCTTTGTAAAAGCATAGATACATCTTTTTCTAAAACACTTTTTGCTGTATCTAAACCAATCTTCTTGAATTCTTCAATTACCCAAGCTTCGATTTCATCTGAGAATTCAGTTAATTCTACATCTTCTTCTTCAATCCCTTCTCTTTGAACATCAATTTCATATCCAGTTAACTGACTTGCTAAACGAATATTAACACCAGATCTACCAATTGCCTTAGAAACCTCTTCTGGTTTTAATAAAACATTTACACGTCCTTTTTTCCCATCTTTTTCTTCTTCAAATTTTTCAATTTCTACAGAAGTTACTTTTGCTGGACTTAACGCTCTTGCGATAAATAAGTTTTCGTTTTTTGTATAATTGATTACATCAATATTTTCATTTCCTAACTCGCGAACAATACCATGAATACGAGATCCTTTTACTCCAACACACGCTCCAACTGGATCGATTCTATCATCGTAAGAATCTACGGCTATTTTCGCTTTATCTCCAGGGATTCTTGCTACACCTTCAATTGTAATTAAACCATCGAAAACTTCAGGAATCTCTTGCTCAAACAATTTCACTAAAAACTCAGGTGATGTTCTAGATAAAATAATTGCTGGTTTGTTCCCTCTCAATTCTACTGACTTGATAACACCTCTTACTGCATCTCCTTTTCTAAAAAAGTCAGAACGGATCTGCTCTGTTTTAGGTAACACTATCTCATTCCCTTCATCATCTAATAAAATAACTGCATTATGTCTAATATGATGTACCTCTGCACTATATATATCACCCACTAAATCTTTAAATTGTTTAAAGACATTCGTGCTATCATGCTCATGAATTTTAGAGATTAAATTTTGACGTAAAGCTAAAATGGCGCGTCGACCTAAATCTATTAACTTAACTTCTTCCGATACATCTTCTCCAATTTCAAAATCAGGCTCAATCTTTCTTGCTTCAGACAACTCAATTTCTTCGTTATCATCTTCTGACATTCCATCAGCAACTACAACTCGATTTCTCCAAATCTCTAAATCTCCTTTATCTGGATTAATAATAATATCAAAATTATCGTCAGAACCAAACTTACGCTTTAATGCTGCACGAAACACTTCTTCTAAAATAGACATTAGTGTTACCCTATCAATACTCTTATTATCTTTAAAATCTGAAAATGATTCTATTAACGCAATATTTTCCATTTCACCTTATTGTTAAAATATAATCTTCACTTTTGCTTCTTTAATCTCATCATACGCTAGTGTTTTCTCTTTTTCTACCGTATGCTTTCCTTTACCTATTGGTTTAGGCTCTCTAGTTTTCCAGTGTAACGTAATATCACTATCAGTTACCTCAGTTAACGTACCTTCAAATTCTTCAGTTTCCGTTTTCACCTTTAGAATTCTACTCACATTCTTTTTATACTGTCTTCTAACCATTAAAGGATGTGCAATATCTGGTGTAGTTACCTCTAGTGAGAAATCTTCTTCTTCTCGATCTAAATTATGTTCTATATTTCTACTTATTCGAACACATTCGCTTAAAGGAACTCCTGCATCTCCATCTACAATGACCTTAATCTTACTATTTGCAAGAAACTGCAAATCAATCAAAAACAATGATTCATTCTCCGCCAACGCCTCTTGTAATAACTCTTTAACTCTCTCTTGATTCATTCTAGGTATAAAAAGAGGGGACTCACGTCCCCTTCATTTATCTTGTTTATAAATTTCGATGCAAATATAGTAAGTAATTCATTAATATACAAATAGCTTTGCACTGTATTTTTTCCTATCTTTATGAGACTCTCTCTTAAAACCCACCTTTATGAAAAAAATACTAATTCCTATCGATTTCTCTAAGCATTCAGAATATGCTGCAACACTAGCTTCTAGGATAATTGAAAAAACTAAAAGCGAGGTACATTTATTACATTTAATTGAGATTCCTTCTGGAATTGTAGACATGGGAGCAGGGTCTAATTTCAGCATCCCTGAAAGTATGTTATACATCCGAACAATTAGAGATAAACTTGTTACATTTAAAGAAACCTTTTTTGACAATCCAAACAATGTAAAACATGCCATTCGATTTCAAAATCCTTTTGAAGGAATTAGAGATTACTCAACAAAAATAGGCGCCAATCTCATTATTATGGGATCTAAAGGGCACACCGCATTAGATGAAATTTTAATTGGTTCAAATACAGAAAAAACAGTTAGAAGCTTAAACATTCCTGTATTAGTAACCAAAAAAGATAGTAATGATTTTAAGTTTGATAAAATGGCATTTGCTTCTACTTTTGAAAAAGATGAAGACGAAGCTTTAAAAGGCTTTTTAGATTTCGCTACAGCTTTTAACCCTGACATTTATTTCTTAAAAATCAACACTCCACAAAAATTTCAAAACACAACAGAAGCTAAACAAATTGTAGAAAAATTCGTTTCTAAATATAACATTCCTAAATATCACATTTCTATATACAATGATAAAAGTGTAGTTGAAGGTATTCTTAATTTTTCAGACGAAAACAATATTGACCTAGTTTCTATTGCAACACATGGCAGAAGTGGACTCTCTCGTTTTTTTAACGGAAGTATATCCCTTGATCTTTCCAATAATGTCTTAAAACCTGTATTAACATTTAAGATCTAACATAGGAACTCTTTTTATATAAAAAAGCTAAATTGATGAATCAATTTAGCTTTTCTTTTTAATCATTGCTAATTAAAACTTTATATATGGAGTGTATTTAGAGGAACTAAAAAACGTAAACCTAAAGTGAAAGAAATCCTCTAAAATACACCCCCTCTATAAGAACTCTTATTATTTTTCTATGTTTCTTAATAGTTGGCTCTATAAACATCTTAGCATTTAAACATCAAACAACAGATGCAAAACGCAATTTGATTTATGTGTTACTTCACAAAACCATATGTCATTTTAAAAAAATCGGATATAATTGCTCTATCCTTGGCCCGAGTTAGTGTTTTTTGTGGGGTATTTAAAGAGGTATAAACTTTTCAAGAAGAAATAGATAGGAGTTTTTAATGTAATCTATTTCCTTATGAGAACAAATTTAAAAAATAAACTTCTAAACTCCATAGCTACCAAGTTAGACATTACAAAAAAGGGGATAAACCCTTAAAGAAAAAATCTTATGAAAGACCAAGTTGTAAATCCCACTTTTCCAAGTAAAACCAACTTCTATGACTATATTGTAACTTCTTTACAACCATAAAAAAAGATACTTTTACAACAATAGTTTACCAAGAGTATAAAGGGGTAATCACCCTGTTATCCCCTTGTATACTTTAAACAATTCTTCCGCTTCTTTCTTAGCACTCCAATTTTGAACAATCTCTTTTCTTCCTTCTTCTCCTAAGTCCTTAGACCCATCTTCAACTAAATTAAAGAGTATTTTCTCAAGCTCCTGAAAACTACCTGCCTCAAACAAATAACCAGACTTATTATTGGTAATCAATTCAGAATGAACACCTACATCTTTTGTTGCAACAACTGTATTTCCACATGACATGGCTTCAGCACAAACTAAAGAAAAACCTTCAGTAAAAGAAGGAACTACTGCAACTTTCGCTGCTTGATAATACATTACAATATCTGGAGTCTCATCTACAAAGTACACTTGATTTACAACATCATGTTTATTAACAATAGTTTTCATCTCTTCTAAAAATGGTGGTTTATCAACCTTACCCACAATTACCAAAGCCCAATCTCGATTATTTTTCAGTACTTCTACAGCTCCTTCCAATAAAACTATTTGCCCTTTGGCCTTTCGAACTCTTCCTGCGCAAATAATTATATTTTCTTGCTGAACATTACTTAGAGAAACATTTTCTTTAGGATGAAACATATCTGTATTCACACCATGTGCTACTTTTGTATTTTCTATTCCCAAAGCTTGATGCATCGAATTTGTTAAGGTAATAACCGAATCTGATTTTTTAAGCAAGAACCTAGTTAAACCAGAAGGTTTACTCTCTGCATGACGAGTAGAAACCAACTTAAATTTCGCCCCTAAAAGACGATAATAAAGCATTTTCATTATCTCATTATTTCTATGACAATGAACCACTACTTTTTTATCAGAGAAAATCAACTTTTTTAATTCTTTAGTAGAAATCTTTTCTCCATCAACTCCATATCCATATAAATAAGTAGGCGCTATTTTTTGTAGATAAGGCATTACATTTTCTACACTTCTTGTAACACCAGTTCTTCGCTTATGAAAATGTGTATGAACTACTATTATATCAGATTTCATTTAAGCAAATCTTCTTTCAATTATTTCCAATAAACGGGTTTCATAAGTTTCTTTTTCTGACCAGTCATAATCCGGCTTCACCATTTTAGTGATAAACTTTTTTGCCTCTTTTTCTGTTTTCATTGTATTTAATTGAGATACTACTCGATTAAAATCTGCTTGATCTCCATTAAACAAATGTTTCACAAAAGCAATACGATCATTTAAATCAATTTGAATTGAACTTTGCAAACGATCATTCAATGTTTTTTTAACTTCTGCTTTTTCAAATAGATTTGCCATCACATCAACTGGGAGTGTATCTTCTAACTCCTCTTCTAACGTTGGTGTTTTTCTTTCTCCTACATCTTTAACATCATTCTTGGTAGTGTCATTATTAAACAATATTTCTTCTAATTCATCAAAAGGTTGTTCTATAATCTCTTCTACCAACTTCAACTCAATCTTTTCTTCCGTTATTTCCTCGATTACTTTTTCAGCAATCTCTTCTGCCTCTTGTTCTACTTCCGCTTCTATATCTTCTTCTAATTGATGAATAATCCTATCCTCTTCAACTAACGGTTCTTCAATTTTATTTTGACTTTCTATCCTTTTTACTTCAGCAAGAGACACCTCTTCTAACAACTCTTCTTTGGTTTTTGTTGCATTAGGTGTATTATTTATATACTCCTCTACATAAGCCAATACAGATAGCTTTTCATAAACTTCATGTGCTTTTTCCTTCAACGCAAACACATCGTCTTTATTTTTCATTTTTAAAATGCTGTGTGCTAAACTAGTTAAATCGGATGCAAGTTTTTTGTGCATAAGTTGTTGTTTGAATTTAATATTTACTCTTAAATTTTAATAAATTTGTTCCCTATTCGAAAGAAATGCAAATATCAATAATTAGAGCTTAAAATTACAAAATGTTTCTTGAAAATACAGTAAATCATACAGAACAATTTGGTTGGATTGAGGTAATTTGTGGCTCAATGTTTTCAGGCAAAACCGAAGAATTAATTCGTCGTTTAAAACGCGCACAGTTTGCTAAGCAACGTGTAGAGATTTTTAAACCGGCAGTTGACACCCGTTATGACGATGAAGAAGTAGTGTCTCATAATGATAATAGAATTCGTTCTACACCTGTACCGGCTTCATCTAATATTCGGCTATTGGCTAATGATGTAGACGTAGTTGGAATTGATGAAGCGCAGTTTTTTGACGATGAAATCGTAGCTGTTTGTAACGACTTAGCTAATAGAGGAATTCGCGTTATTGTTGCCGGACTCGATATGGATTTCAAAGGAAAACCATTTGGTCCTATGCCAGCACTTATGGCTACCGCAGAATATGTTACAAAAGTGCATGCCGTTTGTACCAGAACTGGTAACTTAGCACATTACAGTCATAGAAAAGCACAAAGTGATGACTTAGTACTTCTTGGAGAAACCCAAGAATACGAGCCTTTAAGCAGAGCTGCTTATTACAAAGCAATAAGAGAACAACAGAGTCAAAACGAAAAAGAAGGAACCAGCAATGAATAATCATGTAACTGTTTTAGAAATTGATGCAAATGCCATTTTGCATAACCTAAATTACTTTAAACAAAAACTTCAACCTAAAACAAAAATTCTAGTTGTTGTGAAGGCTTTTGGCTATGGTAGTGATGCTGTTGAAATTGCCAAAATTGTTCAGGACAAGGTTGATTATTTCGCTGTTGCATATTCTTCTGAAGGAATTATACTTCGTGAATCAGGTATAAAAACTCCTATTTTAGTCTTACATCCTCAAGTAGAGAATTTAAAGGACATTGTAAAATATAGATTAGAACCGAATCTTTATAATTTTAAAATTCTTGACGCATTTTTACAATTAGCTGACGAAGCTCCTTTAATGAACTACCCAATTCATATTAAGTTTAACACAGGTTTAAACAGGTTAGGTTTTTGGCACTCTGATGTACCTGCTATTTTAACTGCACTAAAACAATCTAACAATATAAAAGTTGAATCAATATTTTCTCATTTAGCAGCTAGTGAAGATCCTAATGAACAAGAGTTTACCATAGGGCAAATAAACAACTTTGCATATATTATTAAACAGATATATCAGCATTTAGGATACGAACCGATGATTCATATATTAAATACTTCTGGTATCATAAATTACACCAACGCCCAATTTGACATGGTACGTCTTGGCATTGGTTTATATGGTTTTGGAAACCATCCAGAAATAACTGGACAACTTAAGAATACTCATAGTTTAAAATCAATTATTTCACAAATTCACTTAGTACAACCAGGCGAAACCGTTGGTTACAACAGAGCTTTTGTAGCCAGTTCTCCTACAAGAAGTGCTACGATTCCTATTGGACATGCAGATGGAATTTCAAGAAGATTGGGAAACAAAGAAGGATTTGTGATTGTTAACAATCAACCTGCACCCATAATTGGAAATGTTTGTATGGACATGATTATGGTAGATGTTACAAAGATTGATTGTAAAGAAGGTGATGAAGTAATTATTTTTAATCATCAACAGCATATCGAATATATCGCACACAAATGCGAAACCATCCCGTACGAAACGATTACAGCTATCTCGCAAAGAGTAAAAAGATTGGTTAAAAGCTAATTTTTTAGTACTTTTCAAATCAATTAACTATTAAATCAAAAAAAATGGGAATGCTCAAAGAGTTTAAAGACTTTGCAATGAAAGGCAATTTAGTCGACATTGCAGTAGGTTTTGTTATGGGTGCTGCTTTCAACAAAGTGGTTGCTTCATTTACTGGAGGAATTGTTTCTCCTTTAATCGGATTATTATTCAATGCAGACTTTAAAGATTTAAAGTACATTATTAAAGAAGGTGTTACTGATGATGCTGGTAAAGTTACTGGTGAAGTCGCTGTAATGTACGGAGAGTTTTTAACGAATGTTATCGATTTTATCATTGTTGCTTTTGTAATGTTTATGATTGTAAAAGGAGTGAATGCAATGAAGAAAAAAGAAGAGCCAGCTCCAGAAGCACCAAAAGGACCGAGTCAAGAAGAGCTTTTAGCTGAAATTAGAGATTTATTAAAGAAGTAATTTCTTGTTAAGATAAACACTAAAAAAGCCCTGGTTAACCAGGGCTTTTTTTATATAAAGGAAATGTTACTCTTCACTTCTATCTGATCTTTTAGTTTTTGCACCTTATCATACATTCTATTAAAGAACAATTTTCGTTCTACTTCAGCATTACCAGAGACTTTCTTTGAAAATTGTAGTTGTTTTTTAAAAAAGTAATCAGCCTCATTGCTTGTTAATTCTTCTTCTACTCTAAAATGAGATAAATTTGTATAATGAATAAACAATGTCTTTTTACTCTTTGATTTAAAGAGTGCTTCATTACCAAGACTAATTAACTGATTGTTGTAAAGATCAAATTTACTGCCTTTACCGTTCTTTCCCCACTCTCCTTTTTTTGAATTTACCTCCACCTTCTCAATCATTCTTTTTATCTCATCGCACATTTGCATAGCCTGTACCTTTTCTATAAACTTAGCTTCATAAAAATAATACACCTGATACAACAAGCTATTAATAGTTGTATCACTCCAAATTTCAACTGCATTAAACTTTTTAAACGAATCTTTAAATCTCTTAGACTCTTCAATCACCTTTACAGGTGGAACAAACTTTTTAAAACTGGTAAAACTATTGGTCGAAAACCCCGAATACACATTTAAATAAGCATATAGCCTAAATCTACCATATAGCGTATCTGTAGGTATATGATATACCGGAACATCCTTAGCTGCTTGATAGAATACAGATTTTTCACCCTTGTTGCTAAATGCTTCTAAAAAAACACTAGAGCTTTTAAAAAAGTCATATAGCCCTTCTGAGGAGTTCCTATAATTATTTTTTGAAATTTTAAAAAAGTTGTGATTGCTTAAATTAGAAAAACCATATAAACTATTTAAAGAAATACCATAATGCTCTGCTAATTTCATTCCTTCTTCAAAAGAAAGATTTGTCTTCCCCTTTAAACGCCTATATGCAGCATCGTAGCTTATTTCAAGAACATCTGCTATATCCTCTACTAATAACACATTTTTAGGTAATTTTTCTACTATTTTTTTGAAAAGATTTTCTTTACTCCTCTCCATAAATCAATTAAGTTAAGTTATTAACAAATAATGCAAATCCTAAAAAAAAAATTTGCAGTTATTACAACAAGAACTAGCTCGTGTATGCCTTAATTTGCTACACGATTATCTTGTTATAGATGATTTATGGGGGAACCTTTCAAAATTTTCTATAAAATAGGAAAGGTTTAAAAGAAAGTCTTCTCGCGAGAGAAGACTTTCATCTTATGTTTACTAATATAAGTTTTTTTTTGAAACCATAAAAGGTTAAGCATGTTTTCCTTTTTCCCAACCATGCTTACCTAAATATTGCTCACCAGATTCTACAGCTCCATCTTCAATACTAGTTCCCATTGAGTCATTCCAACGGTTTAAATACCCAAACAATGAAATCACTCCTAACATTTCAACAATCTCACCCTCATTCCAGTGTTCATATAAGCGGGTTTTAATTTCTTCATCAACCATATTTGGAACCATTGAAGCAGCCAACGAAAAATCTAAGGCAGCACGTTCTGCATCTGAAAACGCTGGATGCGTTTTATACTCCCAAATATTATCTAACTTTTCTTGCTCCGCTCCATATCTTTCTGCCGCCCTAATAGCATGCGCTTGACAATAACGACAACCTGTAGCATTACTACTTACCCAAGCAATCATTCTTTTTAAAGCAGAAGTTACTCTACCCTGGTTTGCCATTACTGCTTTGTTTAAATTGATAAACGCTTTTGAGATATCCGGTCTTCGTTGCATTGTTAAAACAGAATTCGGGCAAAAACCTAGCGTTTCATTATAAAAATCAGACAAACGTTTTGTTTCATCATCATGATTTGGATCTAGAGGTGTTACTAATGGCATTGTTTTATTTTTTAATTTTTAATACTAACTTTTTATACTAAGTTTGTGTAAAGATTCGACAATATTTGTCGACATACACAAAAGAGCTTACGCAAGAAACAAAAAATTATTTACATATGGCTTCTCATAAAATAACTACTACCTGGAAAGAAAACATGTTGTTTGAATCAGACAACCCAAGTGGACATAAAGTTTTAATTGATACTTCAGAAGAAAACGGAGGAACAAACAAAGGATTAGGACCAAAAGCAATGATGCTTTCTTCTCTTGCTGGATGTTCTGGCTTAGACGTTGTTTCTCTTTTAAATAAGATGAGAGTAGAGATAGATGACTATAAAATGGAAGTAGAAGCTGAACTTACTGAAGAACACCCTAAAACATACCATACAGTTACTGTTGACTACCATTTTTATGGTACTGATTTAGACGAAAAAAAAATTACCAAAGCCGTTCATCTATCTAAAGAAAAATATTGTGGAGTAATGGAAATGTTTCGTCAATTCTCTAAAGTAAATACCAATATTCATTTTCATAACAAATAATTCATATGCGTTGGACAGTTAAGCCGCAACCCGATTCGGAAATTGTACACTTATTGGCTAGAGAGTTAAACATTGATAAAACCTTAGCAATTTTACTTGTTCAACGTGGTATTACTTCTTTTGAAGAAGCGAAAAAATTCTTTCGCCCAACCTTAGAGGATTTACATGATCCGTACCTAATGAAAGATATGGATTTAGCTGTAGAAAGAATTGAAAAGGCGATATCTCAAAATGAAAATATCTTAATCTATGGAGATTATGATGTAGATGGAACCACATCCGTTTCTTTAATGTATTCTTATTTAAAAACCGTATATCCCAATATTGCAACATACATTCCTGATAGATATGCAGAAGGTTATGGGGTTTCTTACAAAGGAATAGACTTCGCTCACGACAATGATTTTTCTTTAATAATTGCTTTAGACTGCGGTATAAAAGCCATTGAAAAAGTAGCATACGCTAAAGAAAAGGAAATTGATTTTATTATTTGTGATCATCATAAACCTGGTAATGAAATTCCCAAAGCTACGGCAATTCTAAACCCAAAAAGAATAGATTGCGAGTATCCTTACAAAGAACTTTGTGGTTGTGGAGTCGGGTTTAAACTCATACAAGCCTTAGCCAATTCGCATAACCAAACCATTAACGATTTAACAGCGTATTTAGACCTAGTTGCCACAGCAATAGCTGCTGATATTGTTCCTATTACAGGAGAAAACAGAATACTTACCTATTTCGGTTTACAGGTTATTAACTCAACTCCTAGAAACGGTATTAAAGCTCTTATTTATCAATTAGATAAAGAAGAATTAAATGTTACAGATGTTGTTTTTGTTATAGCTCCAAGAATTAATGCTGCTGGTAGAATGAAACATGGAAACTATGCTGTTGAGTTGCTAACCGAAATGGACTTCGATTCTGCAATTGCCTCGGCTTCAGAAATTGAAAAGTTTAACAATGACCGTAAAGAACTAGACAAACAAATTACACAAGAAGCATTATTACAAATAGAAGACAACAAAGAGGAAGAACACTTTACAACTGTTGTTTTTGATAAAAATTGGCACAAGGGAGTTATTGGTATTGTTGCCTCAAGATTAACAGAAACTTACTATAGACCCACACTTGTTTTCACTAAAAGTGGCGATAAACTAGCAGCCTCGGCTCGATCGGTAAAAGGGTTTGATGTATATAATGCCCTAGAACAATGTGCCGAGTTTATTGAACAATTTGGAGGGCACAAATATGCTGCAGGACTCACGTTGCTTCCCGAACAATACAAAAACTTTAAACGTAAATTTGAAGAAGTTGTAAAAAACACGATTGATAAAGATTTACTTATCCCAGAAATAGCTATAGACACTGAATTAAGCTTGATGAATGTAACACCTAAATTTTACAGAATCATTAGACAAATGGGGCCCTTTGGACCACAAAATATGAAACCTACTTTTAAAACCTGTTCAGTACGTGACAATGGTTATGGAAAAAAAGTCGGAGCGGATCAAACGCATCTAAAGCTAAATATTTTGTATGGTTCTGACCGTAAAACCTATAACGCTATTGGTTTTGGACTAGGAAAAAAACATCCATTAATTCAAAACGAATTCGATATTTGTTATAGCATTGAAGAAAATCATTGGAATGGTTTTACATCTCTTCAACTTATGTTAAAAGACATTCAGTAAATTTTATTTAGATTAATTCTAAATAATTTATATATTTGTTTTCATATAACAACAACATATGGAAGGTATTCACAAAATATATAGCAACGACATTGGCATTTCTTTTCAATGGAAAGGATCAAAATCTAACTTAACCCAAATTATTTTTAGAGATACTGGATTTCACTTAAACGCTTCTGAAATCGAAGATTTTTTGGAAAATGTTGCAGATTCAAAAGCACAAACCAATTGTGTAACTTGTATTAAAGGAGAAAAATGTAAGTCAATATTGTTACAAACACCGTCTCATAAAGTGAGCATGGCAGTATCTAAAGTTGAACTAGGTCAAATAGATGATTTGTTAAAAGGAACACTTTTTCAACTTAGACTTCATAGCTATTTAATTGATATTTGTAAAAACTAAAAAGAGCCTGCGTTTGCAAGCTCTTTATAAGTATCTATTTTTCTTTAATTAAATACATATATACTGGGTAATGGTCACTATACCCTCCTGTATATTTTCCATAAGAAAAACTTCTAAATGGGTATCCCTTATATCGTCCTTTCTTTTGTGTTAAAAATCTCTTGTTAAAAATACCTGATTTAAACATTTTATAACTTGAGTAGTCCTTTTCTCCTCTATCTAATACTGGACTTGTAAATAAAATCTGATCAAATAAGTTAATATTATCTCTATATCCTAATGTATTAAATCCTCTACGGAACATATCTTCATAAGGATTATAAATATCTCCTTTATTTACATTCTTCTTTTTTGATTTTGTTTCCAACACATTTTTAAAGCTAGAATTTATAGGGTCATCATTAAAGTCACCCATAATAAAAACCTTAGGATTAGGGTCTGTTTCCTTAATCTTTTCAATAATCTGCTTTACTTTAAATGCTGCTTTTTCACGTAAAGGTCTACTTTTTGCCTCTCCTCCTCTTCTAGAAGGCCAGTGATTTACTATAACATGAATTAACTCATCATCTAAATATCCAGACACCAATAAAATATCACGCGTATAAATCTTTTTATTCTGAGCATAAATATTAGGGTTGAATGCTTCAAAATGAATCGGCTTAAAATATCTTCCTTGATATAACAAGGCAACATCAATACCCCTTTTATCTGGAGAATCGAAGTGAATTATACCATAACGCTTCTTTTTTAATTTTTCTGAATTAACTAAGTCTTCTAACACTCTTTTATTCTCAATCTCAGCAACTCCTAAAATTGTCGGACTTGTTTTTGCTTTCTCTGCTCCTAATTGTAAAATAACATCTCCTAGTTTATCAATTTTATCCGCATAAACCTTTTCTCTATCTCCATTCATCTCCATAATAGGACTCTTCTCATCATCTTTATTTGGATCATTTACAGGATCAAATAGGTTTTCTAAATTATAAAACGCTAATGTTCTAATCTTATATTGCTTTTGTGCGTATACGTTTGACAATCCAAAAGCTACAATAAATAATAATATTACTTTTTTCATTTAAAAAAATTTTCGACGGCAAAAATAAGACAAAATTCAAGCCAAAGATACATTAGAATGTTAAACCTTGATTTGTTAATGTTTAGTTAACATTTGGGTAATCATAATTTTGCTACTTTTGCATCCCTTTTGGAGTTTTTTAACTACCCTAGGGAATCAATATTTAAATATTTTATAAACAAGCATTTATGAGAAATTTTACAGTAGCAATGTTGCTTATGCTTTTTAGTATAATAAGCATTAATGCGCAAAACATTGTAAAAGGAATCGTTCTTAATGGCGATTCTGAGCAACCCTTACAAGGTGCTTCTGTTAGTGTAAAAGATGCAGGTATCAGTATTCTTACAGGAGCTGATGGTTCATTTACTTTACAAAACTTATCTGATGGAAGACAAATTGTAACGATTACTCTTAATGGGTATGAAACCCAAAACTTTCCAGTACAATTATCTGGCAAAACTGTTGATTTAGGAACTGTCTTATTATATGAAGACATTTCTGAAGATCAAGATTTAAGTACCATCACAATTACAGATGACGAATTGAATGATGATACAAGTGCTGCGGATAACATTTCTGGATTATTACAAGCAACTAGAGATACGTACTTACGTACTGCTGCATTCGAATGGAGTGGTTCTTTTTACAGAATTAGAGGTTTAGATTCTGAAAATGGAAAAGTACTTATCAATGGTCTTGAAATGAACAAATTATACAACGGGAGACCACAATGGAGTAACTGGGGTGGATTAAACGATGTATTACGTAATCAAGAATTTAGTAATGGGTTTACTCCATCAAACTATACGTTTGGAGGTGCTTTAGGTTCTACTAATATTAATACTCGTGCTTCTCAATATAGAAAGGGAGGAAGAATTTCATATGCTTCTTCTAACAGAAGTTATGTACACAGAATTATGGGTACTTATGCTTCAGGTGTAATGGAAAATGGTTGGTCTATTGCTGCTTCAGGAAGTAGAAGAGCAGGTAATGAAGGATATGTTGATGGGACTTTCTATGATGCTAACTCTGTATTTTTATCTGTTGAAAAACAAATCAGTGATAGTCATGCATTAAACTTAACTATTATTGCTGCTGAAAACGAAAGAGGTAAATCATCTCCTAATACCCAAGAGGTATTTGATATCCGCGGAATCAAGTATAATTCTTATTGGGGGTACCAAGGTGGTAAAATGAGAAACTCTCGTGAAAGAAGAATTTATGAACCAATCGTAATGTTAAACCATTACTGGGATATTTCTGAAAGCACTACGTTAAACACAAATGTGGGATATCAATGGGGGCAAATTGGTAATAGCCGTTTAGATTATAACGGAGCTAATAACCCAGATCCAACTTACTATAGATACCTTCCAAGCTGGCATTTATCTAATCCTAACGGACCAGATTATGAAAATGCTTATAAATCATTGATTAACTTCCAAGAAAATGGTCAAATTAACTGGGATGATTTAATTATTGGAAATGAAGGATCTCCAAACAATGCAAGAGTTATCTTGTATGAAGATAGAAATGATGATAAGCAATTAACTGCAAACACTATTTTATCTTCTGAATTAACAGACAATATTACATTAACTGCAAGTGCAGAATATAGAAGACTTAGATCTGAAAACTTTGCTACTCCGATTGATATGTTAGGAGCGCAAGGATATTTAGATGTAAATACTTTTGGTGATACTTTTGAGCAACAGCAAAGTAATATTTTAACACCTAACAGAACTATCGGACTTGGAGATAGATTTAAGTACAACTACATTTTCGAATCAGAAATCTATGGTGGTTTTGCTCAATTCCAATTTAAGTACAATAAAATTGATTTTTATGTAGCTGGTCAAGCTAGTCAAACTTCGCACCAAAGAGAAGGTTTATATCAAAATGGATATTTCCCGACTAGCTCTTTAGGTAAATCTGAAAAATTAGATTTCTTTAACTACGGTGCAAAAGGAGGATTTACGTATAAAATTTCTGGTCGTCATTTAATTGACTTCAATGGAGGATATATTTCTAAAGCTCCTTCTTTAAGAAACTCTTTTTCTAACTCTAGAGCAAACAACGTAACTGTAGCTGATGTAGCTGAATTAAACAGTGAAAAGATCTTATCTGGAGATCTTAGTTATATTTTTAGAAGTCCAATGATTACCTCTAAGTTAACTGGATATTTTACGGACATTTATGACGCTACTGAAATTTCTTTCTTCTTTGCAGATGGTATTGGAGGAGATAATTCAGCATTCATTCAAGAGATTTTAACTGGAATTGACAAAAGGCATTTTGGTGTTGAGTTTGGTATCGAAGCTAAAGTAACACCTACCTTAACTTTAAAGGCTGCAGCTAACTATGGTCAATATACTTATAACAACAATCCTAACTTAGTAATTACTACTGAAAACGCAAATACTCCAGGTTTTGTAGACGGAAAAAGAGATTTAGGGCAATCTAATCTTAAAGATTACCGTATTGCAGCTGGACCTCAAAAAGCATATTCTTTCGGATTTGATTATAGAGACCCAGATTACTGGTGGTTTGGAGCAACTGTAAACTATTTAGATGAAGCATTTGTTGATGTTTCTCCTATTAGAAGAACTACAAACTTTATAGCTGATGTTGATGGACAACCTTTCCCAGGTTATGACCCAGTATTAGCAAGACAATTATTACAACAAGAGCAATTTGATGATTACTTCGTTGTAAATGCTATTGGTGGTAAATCATGGAAAGTTGGTAATGGTAAATACATTGGTTTATTTGCTAGTATTAACAACATCTTTGGAGAAGAATATAAAACAGGTGGTTTTGAACAAGGAAGAACTGCAAACTATATTGAACTTCGTGATGATAACGCTAACGGAAAACCTACTTTCGGTAACAGATATTGGTATGGAAGAGGTACAACTTATTTTATTAATGTAAATTACAGATTCTAATATAATACTCTCTAAAATGAAAAAAATTAATTTATATAAAATCTTTGCAATTTTATTTATTGCAATATCTACATCTTGTGTAGATAATAATGACTTTGTTCTTCCAACAGTTGGAGAGGATAAAGAATACACGAACTTAATGCCTTTAAGTGATATTGTAGCACTTTATAACGGTGGAGTAGTAGATTTTGATCAATACATTGAAGATAACAACTTAGAGGATATCAATACTTACGGATATGTTATTTCTGATGATAGAGAAGGAAACTACTTTAAAACATTAATTATCCAAGATAAAGCTGAAAATCCAACAGTTGGTGTAGAAATCAGAATTGATGCTACTAACTTAAACGCAGTTTACAATGTTGGTAGAAAAGTATACATCAAATTAAAAGGTTTAGCTTTAAGTAAGTACTTTACAAATTTCCAAATTGGAGCAAACGGTGGTACTAGCGTTGATAGAATTGATGAATCTGAATATAGAAACCATATTGAACGTTCTTCTGAATTAACAGACATCGTTCCAACTACTTTAAAAATTGGGGAGTTAACAGATAACTTGATCAACACTCTTGTAAAAATTGAGAACGTACAATCAGATCAAAAAGGATTAACATATGCAGATCCTAACAGTACTTTTTCTGTAAACAGAACATTTAAGAGCTGTGAAACTTTTGAAAAGATTATTATGAGAACTAGTGGTTTTGCAAACTTTAAGTCTTTTTTAATCCCTGACATGAAAGGAAGTGTTACTGCTGTTTTAGGAAAGTTTAGTAGTGATTACCAATTATACATCAGAGATACAAATGATGTAAACTTTACGCAGGAATACGGTTGTAACAACAACCCAACAGCTGCCACTTTAGCTGAAATTAAAGCTTTATATACTGGAAGTGAAACTACAATTACTCAAAACTCTAAAATTAAGATTGTTGTTACTTCAGATTTATCTAAAGCAAATACATCAAACAGAAATGCTTTCGGACAAGATGCAAGTGCTGGTATCGCTTTACGTTTTAGTGATACTTACAACTTAAACTTAGGAGATGAAATCGAAATCGCTGTTGGTGGTTTAAAATTAAGTGAGTTTAGAGGTTTATTACAATTAAACTTATCTACCGGAGACATTATTAGCAACACTCCTGGTACGTTACCAACTCCAGAAGTTATTACTATTGCTCAAGCTTTAACGGGAGACTACCAAGGTAAATTAGTTTCTATTGAGGGTGTTCAATTTAAAGATATTACTAAAACATATTCTGGATCAAATGAATTCACTTCAGATTGTACAGATGCTTTAGCAACATTTGTAAGTAGCTCTGCTACTTTTGCTGGAGATCAAGTAAGTGATAAAAAAGGTACGGTAACTGGTGTTATGAGTTCATTTAATTCTCCTCAAATTTATATTAGAGATACTACTGATGTAAACTTCACGGAAGATTATGCTTGTGGTTCAACAACTCCAGCTGGACCAGCAAAAATATTCTTCTCTGAATTAGCGGATCCTAACAATGAATTCGGTGCAAGATTTATCGAAATTTATAATGCAGGTACAGAGAATATTGATTTAACAGGATGGACACTTAGAAGATATACGAATGGTTCAACTACTCCTTCAAGTAGTTCTATTGACTTAACAGGAAATACAATTAACGCAGCACAAGCATTTGTTATTGCTGCTGACGCGACAAAATTCCAAGCTACTTTTGGTTTTGCTCCAGATTTAACTGAGGGTGCAGCTAACACAAACGGTGATGATAACTTTGAGTTAGTGAATCCGAGTGGACAAGTAGTTGATGTTTTTGGTGTTCCTGGTGAAGATGGTTCTAACACTAATCACGAATTTGAAGATGGTAGAGCGTATCGTAAAGCTTCGGTTACTGAAGGAAACCCTACATATACATTCTCTGAATGGGATATTTGGAATGACACTGGTGCTGCAGGTACAACTAACGCACCTCAAGATGCTCCTGGGAACTTTACTCCTGGAGTTAGATAATAATCTATCTTTTACAATAAAATCTAAAAACCCAAGTTTTAAAACTTGGGTTTTTTTATGCATCTTTATCTTGTTAAAATTACAGGTATGTTTTCTTCAAAAACTAGAATAACTCGAGCTTTTAAAAACGCTAAAAAGCTCCCTCTAAATATCGACTCAAAATATGTTTTCTTTTCAGATTGTCATAGAGGTGATAATAGTTTTGCAGATGATTTTATGCATAACAAAAAAATTTACATGTATGCGTTACAACAGTACCTACAAAAAGACTTTACATATATTGAATTAGGTGATGGAGATGAGTTATGGGAGAACTCTTTTAAAAATATTTTTGAAGCTAATAAACATGTATATCTTCTATTAAAAGAGTTTCACTTAAAAAACAGACTTCACTTTATTTGGGGAAATCATGATATGGATTATCGAAATCCCAAAAAAGTAGAGAAGAATTTAGCTTACTACTACGATACTATCGATGATAAAGAAAAAGAGCTCATGATCAATGCTTCCTTTTCTGAAGCAATTCGACTTACTCAAGAAGATGGTAAGTCTATCTTTTTATTACATGGACATCAAGCAGATTGGTTTAACTATACTTTTTGGAAATTAAGCAGGTTCTTAGTACGTATTTTATGGCGACCTCTTCAATTAATTGGAATAAAGGATCCGACAAGTCCAGCACAAAACTTTAAAGAACTGATTAAAGTAGAACATCGTTTGGAAAAATGGATTAAAGAAAACAACAATCAAATGATTGTTACTGGACACACACATCGTCCGAGATTTCCTTCTCATGATGAGTTACCTCATTTTAACGATGGTAGTTGTGTTCACCCAAGGTGCATTACTGGATTAGAGTTAGAAAACAATGAAATTACCTTAATAAAATGGCACGTTATTACCAACGAAAATGGTACAATGAAGATTGTTAGAACTATCTTAGAAGGCCCAAAAAACATATCAGATTACATTTAACATTTAGATTTACAAGTCTTTATTAATAACATTAAAATAACATTACTTATCACACCGCTTTTCGTAAATTTGTCGGGTTAAATTAAAGACAGAAATGGGAGATCCGTTTATTTTAATGTTAGTCGCTTTAGCGGCTTTGGCAATTTTAGATTTGGTAGTAGGAGTAAGTAACGATGCTGTAAACTTCTTAAATTCAGCTATCGGTTCAAAAGCAATTCCAATCAAAACAATTATGATAATTGCTAGTGTTGGTGTTTTCTTTGGTGCTATTACTTCTAGTGGAATGATGGAGGTTGCTCGAAAGGGAATATTTAACCCTAATATGTTCATGTTTGAAGAAATCATGTACATCTTTATGGCTGTTATGATTACCGATATTCTCCTCCTCGATGTGTTTAATTCCCTCGGAATGCCTACCTCAACAACGGTGTCTATCGTTTTTGAATTATTAGGATCGGCAGTGGCTATCGCTTTAATCAAGATTTCTGCCAATGATGCACAATCTATTTCTGATTTAGCCTCTTATATAAATACTCAAAAAGCAACAGAAATTATATTCGGTATTGTAATTTCCGTAGTCGTCGCATTTACGGTGGGGGCTATTGTTCAATACTTCTCAAGAATCATCTATTCTTTTGATTTCGAAAAAAGACCTAATTATATCAACGCTTTATTTGGTGGATTTGCCATAACAGCAATCACTTATTTTATTATCATCAAAGGTTTAAAAGGAACTCCTTTTTACAGTAACTTAAAAGGAATTTTAGAAGGAAATACCGCTATGATAATTGCAGGTAGTTTCATTATGTGGACCGCAATTTCACATCTATTAATCAAACTATTCAAAGTTAATATTTTAGTGTTAATTATAGGTGTAGGTACTTTTTCTTTAGCCATGGCTTTTGCAGGTAATGACTTGGTAAACTTCATTGGAGTACCAATTGCTGCTTTAAACTCATATGAAGAATGGCAACTTTCAGGAGTTGCTGCCAATGAATTTGCTATGGGAGTATTAGCTAAGAAAGTTCCATCTAATGTATGGTTATTATTATTAGCAGGATTAATCATGGTTATTACTTTATGGACCTCTAAAAAAGCAAGAGCTGTAATTGAAACAGGAATTAACTTGTCTCGTCAAGGAGAGGGACAAGAAAAATTCCAACCAAATAATTTATCAAGAATCGTAGTTCGTTTAGCAATGGTAACCAACCAAGGTTTTAATTGGCTGGTTCCTCAAAATACGCAAGCGTACTTAAACTCTAAGTTTGAAAAACCTGTTATCAAGTTACCAAAAGATAAAACCTATGAATTACCGGCATTCGATTTGGTAAGAGCAGCGGTTAACTTAATTATGGCTAGTGTACTAATTTCTATTGCTACCTCTATGAAATTACCTTTATCTACTACTTATGTAACTTTTATGGTAGCTATGGGTACCTCTTTAGCTGATAGAGCATGGGGACGTGAAAGTGCTGTATATAGAGTAGCTGGAGTAATTAATGTTGTAGCGGGTTGGTTCTTAACCGCCATTGTTGCTTTTGTAGCTGCAGGTATTGTTGCTTATTTAATTAGCTGGGACAAAGCGATGATTCCGGTATTATTATTAGTAGTTATTGGAATGCTTGTTAGAACGAGTATTATGTATTCTCGTAAGGCAAAAGAAGAAAAGAAACAATTATTTGTAGAACGTGCTGAATTGATTTCTATTAACGGAGTAATTGATGAAAGTTCTGATCATATTGCTGAAGTAGCGCAACGTATCAACAAATTGTATTCGAATGTAGTAAACGATTTAGCTACCCATGATTTGGTTAAATTACGTAAGACAGACAAGCATGTTACTAAATTAAACGATGAAATTGATAGTTTAAAAGATGGTGTTTTTTACTTTATTAAATCTCTTGATGAAACATCAGTACAAGCAAGTCGTTTCTATATTTTAATTTTAGGCTATTTACAGGACGTAGCACAGTCGATTAGTTATATTTCTCGTTCTACTTACAAACACGTAAATAACAACCATAAAAACCTTAAAAAAGGTCAAATAAAGGATTTAAAACATATCGACAATACTTTATCTAAGTTATTGAACGATATTAGTAATACGTTTGAAAGCAAATCTTTTGATAATCTTCCTCAAATTATTGAAGAGAAGAAGGAACTTTTAAAAGAACTTTCTGCTTCTATTGAAAAACAAGTAGAAAGAATTAGAACTGATGAAACGAGTCCAAAGAATACAACACTTTATTTTGGTATTTTAATAGAAACCCAAGATCTAGTTTCTGGTTTAATGAGTTTATTAGAAACCTACGAAGAGTTTCATGTTAGCACCAAAAGTGTAAACATTTAAGATAGTAAAAAAGCCGAGTGAAATTCACTCGGCTTTTTTTGTATTGTACTTTTTTAAAACACCTCTATTTTTTCATTGGTCTCATAAGTCCTTCTTGTGCAACAGAAGCAATCAATCTTCCATCTCTTGTATAAATGTTTCCACAAGCGAATCCTCGAGCACCAAATGAGTTTGGACTTTCTATAGAAAACAACATCCAATCATTAAAATCAAAATCTCTATAAAACCACATAGAGTGATCTAAACTTGCCATTTGCGTATTTCCAAAATTAGCTACGCTTGCATTCGGATTCAAGCATGCTGTTAGTATATTATAATCTGAAATATACGTTAGTATTTGTTGTTTAATTGCCAGTTCTAAGTTTGAAGAATCTCCTTTTAATTTAAACCATACATCTACCACAGGTGGTAAATCTTTTGGATCCAACGGATTTGCTATTTCAACTGGTTTAAAATCAATGGGGCGTTCTATACTCAAAAAAGCTTTCATCTTCTTCGGTAAAAACGCTCCAAATTGGTCTAACATATCTGTCCAACTTAACAACTCTTCTGGTTGTTTGATATCTTTCTTTATTGGCATTTGGTGTTCATGCCCTTCTTCTTTTTTGTGAAAAGAGCAAGCCAAAATAAAGATGGTTTTTTCATTCTGATGAGCAGTAACTCTTCGGGTAGAAAAACTACCTCCATCTCGAATCGTTTGTACATTGTATGTAATTGGCAACTCTAAATTACCCGCTTCTAAAAAATAAGAATGCAATGAGTGCAGTATACGTTCTTCAGGAACCGTTCTATAAGCCGCATTAAGCGATTGTGCTAGCACCTGACCTCCAAACACATTTGGACTTCCAATATCTTTACTAACCCCATTAAAATTGTTATTTCCTATATCTTCTAAAGTTAAAATATCTAATAACTCTTGAGTATCTTTCATACTAATTTGTTTTTGCTACATGTTTAACCTCTTTAAAAGGTAACTTCTGATTAAATTCTGTCGGTTCTATTTTATTTAAAAATAAACTTAGAATTTTATTAGGTATTGTTTTTTTATGACGAAGATAAATAGTTAAATCTTGAGGAATTGCACCTACCGAACTTTTTATCTCGCTTGCCGTTCTTCCAAAATTAATGCAGTGTACTCCTTCTTGAATTCCTAAGATAATATAATCATATAGCATTCTTTGATATACGGCATATGATTTATTGTATTTATAGTCTATTCCAACAAAATGTGCATCTAATGTATGTTGATTCATAATTCCCGACATAAAGCCAACCAACCTATCTTCCAGCCAATATCCTTTTAGTAAATAGGATTGACCAAGGTTTTCTTTTAAATCACGATATGTTTTTAAATTAAAATCTCCTAAATTAAAACTTGATTTACCAGATACCTTTTTATACAAATCTGTCATTTTAGGCAATAAATCATCTAGCATTTCAATAGTAATATCTTCTACCTTTAAACTATTACTTTGTTTCATAGCCTTCTTTGCCTTTACCCTAAATTTAGTTTTCATTGCTGCTAAATAATCTTCAAAAGAAGCCCAACTCTTATTTAAGGTGAGCACCATATTTGGTTCTACTTTAAACGAATTGAAACTAACCTCTTTTAACTCATCGGTGATATACAAAGACTCGGTTAAGAAGTCTTTTAACATAAAAGCATCTATGGTATCTTTATAATTCGATTTAGCGTATTCTAACAACGCTTTTGAAATATCTTTTACTACTTGTTTTTTGTCTTGGTCTTGTTTGATATAAATACCATGCTCACCACTCACAAACGTGTTACCACTTGTAAGTACTTTAAAAGGTTCTTCTGGAGAAATGACTTTCAATTTTCTTCCCATACACTTTATCCATTCTACAATAGATTGCATCTCGTTTTGTACACTATCTAGGTAAAAGTTTACGATTTGAATGGTGGTAAACGCGATTGGTTTTTGAGCATCGTTTAGTAAAACCAAATACGAAAATTCAATGGTATCGTTATTACTTTCTAATGCTTCTAGATACATTGCACTCAAATATAAATTATGCTCACATTGAAGCTCTTTCCAAACTTCTTTTGGAACCTCTTTTATAGAAGAATAAAAAATATAGTTATTTGAATGTTTTGAACAGGATAAAAAATTCACTTAGTGTATCTAATTTGAGTGTAAATTACTAAAAGTTTAGGAAATATAGTACTAGACTACGCCTTTATTCCATACAGGAACTTTTAAAAGTTTACTAACCTTAACCATATCACTTAGTAAATATTGTTTATCCCCATGGTTTAACAAATTATAACGCTCTCCATCTTTAGTAACCAAATTTAATTCATAACAAAAATAACTTCCTGAAGAGTTTCCTTCAATAAACTTTTGCAGTACTTGCAAGGCATAAGCATCTTTGAATGGTAAAATTTTTCCTCCAATAATCATTTTTCTTTTTTGCTTATGGAATACAACCTTGGTTCCTTTAGACAAGAAAAAAAAGAATCCAATCAACATAAACACACCTCCTGAGGTAAAAAACAGTTTTCCTCCTTCCATAAAAGTAAGAGCTTCTTTACTGAACTTATAATGCTCTATAAAACTCCAAACTGTATAATTGAGTCCCATTAAGAAAAAACTCCAAGAAATCACCTTCATAGAGCCACTGGATGCTATTTTATACCCTAACATTGTCATTTTAAAACGTTCACTTAAAAAATTACTCCCTGAACTCTCTAGGGCATTCCAAGATATTCTACTACCAATAGCATCATAACTTGGATCTTCAAAGTTAAACTCAATGACTTTGTTATTGGGCGCTTTTTTCTTTCGTTTTAACCAATAACTAGACCCAAACATTCCTGTAAACATAAAAACCAACACCACCAGCATTCCACCAGTTTTATAATAAGTATATCGCTGTCTTTCAATTCCTTTTCCAGAAATCGGAATAGTAATTTCTAATCGCTTTAATTGATTCTTAACTTTTGTAGGTGGGTTTTCAATCAATTTTAAAGAATCTAATTGAGCAACTTTTTGCTGATGTTCTAATTCTTGTTTTTGAAAGTTAGTATAGGTTCCTTGTAATTGAGGAATGACTACAAACACAAATATTCCTACAGGAATGAGAAAAAACAGCCAAGAACTGTTGAATGAAATTTTATTCATAGATATTTTTTTGGGGGTTCGTGTACAAATTTGAGAAAAAGATCATAATAAAAAAACTCCCTTGTTAAAATTAACAAAGGAGTTTACCTATATTTTGAAGCTTTAATTATCCAACGATATTAATAATTCTTCCCGGAACTACAATCACTTTTTTAGGAGTACGTCCCTGTAATTGTTGTTGCGTTTTTTCGTGCTCCATCACTGTTTTTTCAATCTCTTCTTTACTCATGTCTAATGGTAATTCCAAGGTAAAACGTGTTTTACCATTGAAAGAAACAGGGTAGTTCTTAGAGCTTTCCACTAAATGCTTCTCATCAAACACTGGGAAAGCAGCTGTAGAAATTGATTCTTTATGACCTAACTTACTCCATAATTCTTCAGAAATATGAGGTGCATATGGTGATACCAATACTAATAACTGCTCTAAAATTGCTTTGTTATTACACTCTTGCTTAGCTAATTCATTTACAGCAATCATAAAGGTAGAAACAGAAGTATTGAATGAGAAATTTTCTATATCCTCTTCTACTTTCTTAATGGTTTTGTGTAATGTTTTTAAGTTGTCTTTCGTAGCTTCTCCTTCTGAAACTTCGAAGTCTTCTCCTTTGTGGAATAACTTCCATAGCTTTTTTAAGAATGAATACACTCCAGAAATACCGGATGTTTTCCATGGTTTAAATTGCTCTAAAGGTCCTAAGAACATTTCAAACAAACGTAAACTATCTGCTCCATATTCCTCGCAAATATCATCTGGGTTCACAACATTAAACCATCGCTTTGACATTTTTTCAACCTCTCTTCCAACAATATATTTACCATCTTCCAATTCAAACTCTGCATCCGCAAATTGAGGTTGCCAATTCTTTAATCCTTCTAAGTCTAATTCATCTGAAGAGTTGATCAACTTCACATCTACACGTAACTCTTCTGTTTGATATTGATCTTTTAAACCTAATGAAACGTACTTATTGGTTCCTGAAACTCTGTATACAATTGCAGAAGTTCCTAAGATCATTCCTTGGTTGATTAATTTTTTTGCAAACTCATCAACTGGCAAGAGTCCTCTATCAAATAAGAATTTTTGCCAAAAACGTGCATATAATAAATGTCCTGTTGCATGCTCAGAACCTCCAATATATAAATCTACTTCTTTCCAGTACTCAACTGCTTCCTTGCTTACAAATTCTCCTTCATTCGTAGCATCCATATAACGGTTAAAATACCAAGAACTTCCTGCCCAACCTGGCATTGTGTTTAATTCTAAAGGAAAAACAGTTTCGTTATTAATTTGATCATTAGAAACAACTGAATTTGTTTCTGTAGACCAAGCCCATTCCGTCGAATTTCCTAATGGTGGTTTACCATCTTCGGTAGGTAAATACTTTTCTACCTCCGGTAATTCAATTGGTAAATGTTCATTTGCTATCATTTGTGGCATTCCGTCTTTGTAATATACTGGGAATGGTTCTCCCCAATAACGTTGACGGCTAAATACTGCATCACGTAAACGATAGTTTATTTTTCCGAAACCAAAACCGCGTTTTTCCATTTCATAGATTACGGTTTTCATTCCTTTTTTATAATTCAACCCATCTAAGAAATCAGAGTTTGCTAACTTAATTCCTTCTTTGGTATCATTTGCTTGTTCTGAAATATCTACTCCATCAAAAATATTTGGAATTTCTAGTCCGAAATGCTTTGCAAAATCATAATCACGTTGGTCTCCACATGGTACTGCCATTACAGCTCCTGTTCCGTAGCTAGCTAATACATAATCTCCAATCCAAATTGGCACTTGCTTTCCTGTAAACGGATGTAATGCATAGGCCCCTGTAAATACTCCTGAAATAGTTTTTACATCTGCCATTCTATCACGCTCTGAACGTTTTGCAGTAGCTTCCACATATGCCTCTACCGCTCCACGTTGCGCATCAGTAGTAATTTTAGTTACTAAATCATGTTCTGGTGCTAAGGTCATAAAAGACACCCCAAAAATAGTATCAGGTCTTGTAGTAAACACTTCAATATTTGCATCATGTCCATCTACATCAAAACTCACCATGGCTCCTTGACTTCTACCAATCCAGTTGGTTTGAATATCTTTTAAAGGCTGTGGCCAATCAATTCCATTTAATCCATCTAATAAGCGTTGCGCATATGCAGAAATACGCATAGACCATTGTGTCATTTTTTTACGTACTACTGGATGTCCTCCACGTTCTGAAACTCCATTTACAATTTCATCATTGGCTAAAACCGTTCCTAAAGCAGGACACCAGTTTACTTCTGTGTCTGACAAATAGGTTAAACGATATTGTAATAAAATTTCTTGTTGCTCTTTTGAGCTAAAGTTCTTCCACTCTTCTGCAGAAAATTGTTTGATGTCTTCATCAGTCACCGCATTTACCTCAGCATTCCCAGCTGTTTCAAACTTAGTTATAAGAGTGCTTACATCTTCTGCTTTGTCTGTATCTTTATTATACCAAGAA
This sequence comes from Tenacibaculum sp. 190130A14a, assembly GCF_964048965.1. NCBI lineage: Bacteria > Pseudomonadati > Bacteroidota > Flavobacteriia > Flavobacteriales > Flavobacteriaceae > Tenacibaculum > Tenacibaculum polynesiense. The sequence continues at coordinate 3,770,772 of NZ_OZ040189.1, forward strand.
TTGAACAACTGGATAAAGATCCATTGCGTCCATTTATAATATTCTGGATTTGAAGTACGAACTTCACGAGACCAATCGAATGAGAATCCGATTTTATCTAACTGTCCTCTATATGTTTTAATGTTTGTTTCGGTAGTGATTGCTGGATGCTGACCTGTTTGAATCGCATATTGTTCAGCTGGTAACCCGAAGCTATCATATCCTTGTGGGTGCAATACATTAAACCCTTTATGACGCTTGTAACGTGCATAAATATCACTTGCGATATATCCTAATGGATGTCCAACATGTAGTCCTGCTCCAGATGGATAAGGAAACATATCTAATACATAGTATTTAGGTTTATCAGAATTATTACTGGCCTTAAAAGTTTGGTTCTTTGCCCAATACTCTTGCCACTTTTTTTCTATTTCTTGATGATTGTATTGCATTCTTTAAATTTATTCCTGTCGGTACGAAACATAAAATGGTGAGATCATTTCATTAAGAAACTACTTCACGCTGTTCGCAATGACGTGATTTTGAAGCTGCAAATTTACAATTCTTGTTTGGAAGAAGAAAGCCTGATTTTAATTAGCTTAAAGATTCTTTTCGGTTTCTTTTTTCAGTGATTATTAGTGAATGATAAATAAAAGAATTGATAGGTGTAGGGATGTTTAATTCTTGACCCATTTTATGAATAGTTCCTACTTGAGAATCTAATTCTGAAGGACGTCCTTCCATGATGTCTCGTTGTAAGGATGCTGTTGTCTCATATGGAAGCTTGTCTATAAAGTGAAACACTTTTTCAATACTTTCTTTATTTAAGGGAACTCCTTTGGCATTAGCTATAGTAACTATTTCTTGAGCAGTTTTAAGCATAAGATTTCTCACCTCTGGCTGCGTTCTCATTTCTCCTAAAGTAGCTCTTGTAAGTCCTCCAAGTGCACTTATAGTTGTAATAAACAAAAATTTAGACCAAATAGCTACCTGTATATTGTCTGGAACTTGATTGAAGATTTCGGCTTTATCAAAAACATTTTTAATTTCTTTTATCCTAGTTGAGTGGCTATTATCTAACTCTCCAAAGGCTATATACGGTTCTATTGCCATATGATTGATAACTCCAAACCGCTCTATTTTACTTACAATTTTACATAAACCACCTAGAACATGCTGAGTTCCTAGAATCTTAATAAGTTTCTCAGCATTATCTGCTCCATTTAATAGAGAAATTACTGACGTATTGTTCGTTAAAATTGGTTGGATACTTTTAGCTACCTCTTCAAGCTGCCATGTTTTAGTAGTAATTAAAATCAAATCTGGATTTGAGATTGTAGCAACATCATTGGTAACATTTACCTTTTTTAAGGTAAAATTTCCATTAATGCTTTTTAGTTCTAATCCATTTTGTTTGATGGCTTCTAAGTGTTTTCCTCTTGCTATAAAGGTAACGTTTTGCCCAAATTGAGCTAATCGAACACCAAAATAGCCTCCAACACCTCCTGTACCGTAAATAACAATATTCATAGATTTTGTTTTAAGTAAATTTACAAAAAACAAAAAATGCTCAATAAGATATTGAGCATTCATTTTCTTGCTAAAGAAATATGATTCTTATAAAAGTAGGTCTATATTATTTTACCGAAGGGTACTTCCAAAATTCACCTAGCAAGAATAATTACACAATAGGCCATAAGACAAAGCTTACAATGTTTTCTCAAAATGTTTCTTTTTAGGGACCTCTATATTTTTGTGAGGTTTACTTTATGTTTCACTTCGAAATTTCAAAAAACACGCTCCACAACCTTATAACCAATTGTAAATTATACTATTATGACACAATCAAAATTAAAAAGTCACATTTAAACACAAAAAAACACCTCATACTTTGTATGAGGTGTTTTTAAATACTTTTATCTAAAGGCCTATCCCTTCACAGGAACGGAAATAACTACATCTCCCCAACCTAAATACATGGTTGCTTCTTCTCCTTGACCGCTAAAGGTAATTGAAAATGCTTCTAATGTTTTTTTTGCTTTTGAAACTTTTGCAATTACTCTAGCAACATCTTCTTTTTGCTTATAAAAATAAGATCCCCAAACATTTTTTGCAGTATTTAAAACAACGGTCCATTTATCATCTCCTGGAATGGTAAATAATGAATATGTTCCTGCTTTTACTTTTTTATCACCAAAAGTTACATCTTTATAAAAGGTAATTTCAGCTGCTTCATTTGCCCCTGTTCTCCAAACTTTTCCTTTAGGTGCTAATTGTGTTAAACTCCTTCCCTTTAATTGCGGACGGCTATATGTAACCTTCACCAATTTATCTGAGACTCTCCAATTTGAAGGGTATGATGCTGCATCCATTGGACTTTTATCTAATCCTGAAAAATTTTGTGCAGTTGTTTCATTTGTAAAAACAACGGCAACAACTAGTAGCAAAAATGTTATAATTGATTTTTTCATTGTTATAGGTTTTATAGTTATAATTTTACGTTGCATTGGTCAATAAAATTACAAATCCTTACACTTCATATTCTTAAATAAATCCTAAATTCTTTTTTTAAGGTATCTACTTCCTTCAATTAATAAAATAAATAAAATACTTATTCCGAAGAGCGGTAATATTATGCCCAACAATATTAAAAACGTAACTATCAGAGGGTTTATTTTAAAACTTTTAGAAACTTTAGGAATTCCCCAACTATTTTCGGGTTTTCTAACCACGTAAGATGCAATAGCTCCCAAACTCATAATAGTTAACATTACTGCAACCCCAAACATTAACCACCAATTCCATCCTCCAAACTGACCTTGATGAAATGCCATGACCCACATTCTCCCTCGCATTAAAAAACCCACATCACTCCAATTGTGTTTTTTGATCAGTGCTCCTGAATATTGATCGAAATGCATCATCTTTTGAGCATTTAAATCGAATGTTTTATTGGAAACACTAAAAGTACTTTTCTCATTTTTTGGAAGCCCAATACTTATTGTTCCTTTTAGTTTTTGTTGTTTTGCAATGGTAACCATTTCATCTAATGTTAATGGTTTCTCTTTTATTTCAGAAGTTAACCCTCTTCCACTCCAAGTTTTTGGGTATCCTGTATTTGTTACTTTTTGCACCCATTTAAAATTAGCTCCAAAAACATCTGTCCACGGCAATCCTCCGGCAAGTGTAAGAATTAATAAACCCGAAATCCAAAATCCAATAACCGCATGCAAATCTCTAAACAAAATTCGTTTTCCTTCTCTGAGTCGAATTGTAAACACTCCTTTTATCCCTCTTTGAAAAGGCCACCAAATGTATAAACCAGACAAAATAAGTATAAGCATCCAACTAGCTACTAACTCAACTAGCTTTGTTCCTGTTTTTCCTCCAAGAAGTTCTCCATGTAGTTTTCGTACTGTATACATCCAAGTATCTTTCGGACTAAACTTTCCAGTAACTTTTCCACTATAAGGATTTACAAATAGTGAGTTTTTATGACTAAATCTCCCTGAAACAAATTCGGTGGCAATACTTTCAGTAAAAGGTAACACCATACTATTGGGCTTTTTCTTCATACTTTGTTTTGCCAAGGCCCATTGTTCTTCATATGAAATAGTACTCTCTGTTTTGTCCTTTACTTTTTGAATAGAAGCTTTAACTTCTTTTTCAACCTGAGGGTTAAACAAATAGATAGCTCCAGTAATTGACAATACCAGTACAAATGGCAATGAGATTATTCCTGCAATAAAATGCCATTTCCAAAGCCATTGATTTAATTTTCTATTTTTCATTTTGAATGAATATAATTGAAAGCACAACTCATATTCTTAATTTTAGTTGTGCTTTCTGTATTTTATTAAAAGTTATACTTTACACCAAAATGAAATGCTCTTGGGTTTCCTATACTATATGTATTTTGCTTACTCCATCTACTATAAGAAGCTCTTACTGCATAGAGTGTATCAAATATATTTAAAGCCTGCCCCCAAATTTCAAATTGTTTGTAGGTGTAATTGGCTCTAAGATTTAAAATATTATGTCCTTTATACGTTGATGTTCCTAAAACATCAGCTCCCAAAGTGTCTTGTCCTATAACAGCCTGCCCTTCAAAGCTTGTATTATAACTCCCTACCTGTTCATGCTCTAGTGTTAACAATAAGTTTTGAATTGGTTTATAGTTCAAAGAAGTTGTGGCAATATAATTAGGTGCCGTTTGCATGTCTGTATTAGAATAATCTATGTTATTCTCAAAAAAAGAAAGGTATTTATGTGTAGCGTAACTACCGCTATAATTTAAATAAAGGTTTTCTAAAAATTGGTACTTCACTCCCAATTCAACACCTCTAGATCTTGTTTTTCCAGCATTCTTCTGAACAAAATTTCCAAAATCATCTCGAATAGAAATCAATCGATCTATTCCGTCTAATTGATAAATAGCAACATCTACTTTTAACTTTGAAGGAATTGTAAAATATCCTCCTATTTCGTAGTTATGAAATTTCGCTGGTTTTAATGAAAAAGCATTTCCTGAAGTATTTTTACCATTTCTAAAAAGTGTTCCTACTTGCGGAGGTGTAAATCCTTTTGAATAGCTTGAGTAAATTCCCGATTTTTCTGTTAAATTTAAATTCACACCTAACTTAGGCGAATAATTATGATAACTTATTTTAGTGTCTCGTACACCAGAGTTTCCTTCGTCTAAATTATCATAATCATATGTAAAACCATCGTAGCGTAATGCTCCTGTTAATTTTATATTTTCTAATGGAGTTGTTTCGAACTGAACATACCCGGCATAGTTAAAAATGTCAGCATCATATTTTAAGATAAAATCATTATTTCTTACAGTATAATTGGTATTTTGAGCAGTAGCAACATCTACAATAACATCTATATTTTCTGCTTCATAGTTTTGAGGAGAAAAATCGGTTGTAGCTCCAATAATTAAACTAGAATTTGCAAAGTTGAAATCGATTTTATGCTGTACCAATCCAACATAACTTTTAAATTTATTCGAATTTATTTCTCCACTACCTGTTCCATCTAAAACCCCACTAACTCTGTTTTGTCTAATTCGATATGAAGGTATTTGATTCATCTCATTATTTCTATAAATAAAGTTAAAAGATGTTTTGTTAGTACCATTCCAAAACTTGTCTAAAGTTGAGCGAAATCTAAATGCTTTTGCCTCTCTTTCCGTAAATGTTTGATTACTTTCATAATTAGCATCTGTATAATTCTTTTCTGAAATTGACCCTGACATATCTGATCGGTAATTGATATAAGTTACACTATTGGTCCATTGTAAATTTTCAGAAAAATCATTGACGTTCTTAAAAGAAATAGCCGTTTTTTCATAGTCGGAATGACCAACCACTCCATTATCTCTTCGAATATGATGTCCTCCAATATAAAAACCATATTTTTCTTTCAAGGTAGTTGATGCTTCTAATTCATATCTAGTCAATCCTAAATCGTTTATTTGAATCCCAACAGATCCGCCAAAATCTCTTCTTGGTTTTTTAGTAATGAAATTAAAACTTCCTCCAATTGCCTCACTACCATAAATACTAGATGCAGGTCCTTTTAACACCTCAACTCTTTCAAATGTAGTATTGTTCATTTCTAATAAAGCATTGTGATTAAAAACAGCTACTGGACGTATTGGTAAACCATCTTCTACATATAAAAACAAAGACTTTGTTGAGATAGGAGATCGTGTAGCCATGAAATGTTGTTCGTTACTCGATGCTTTTGAGGTACTCATAAAAACTCCTGGCACTTGGTTTACTAACTGTTCTATTCCAAACGCTTTCGTTTCTTTGATCTGGTTTGCATCCAATAATCCAATAGAAGCAGGAACTTCTCTCCTTTTTTGTACTTCTCTACTAGCGGAAACAACTACCTCTTCTAAACTTTGAAGAGCAAACTCCAAAACTACCATGTTTTCCGTTGGAGAGAGTATGACTTCTTTTGATATATATCCAACACTTGATATTATAACTTTAGGGCTATTCAATTTTATAATAAATCTTCCCTCTACATCCGATACGCTTCCTGTTTTCTTGTTATTTAATGAAACTACAGCTGCTCCAACAATTGGTTCGTTTTGTGTATTTACTATTTTTCCTTTAAAAATTGTTTGTGAAACTCCTTTAAAATTAGGCAATAGCAGTCCTAGGCATAGTAATAATGCGAATTTTTTCATAATGAAAATAATAAATTGATATGTTAACTAAATACTATAAAGCGTACTGCAATCCAGCGGTAATTGTTTCTTTAGTTTTTAATTGAATTCCGTTAAGTTTTTGATAAACTGGAGTACTAAACTCAAATCCGAATCGTAAGTTTTTTAATGATCCTTTAAAAGCATATACATTAAAACCAATACCTCCATTAATGAACTTTCCTCCTGAATTGGCTGTATCTGCAGTAGTAACCATCATCGGGTTTAAATTAGGGTTCTTTCCATTTATTGAACTCACAACTAAGCCCTCTAAACGAGCAGAAAAGCTTAACCATTTATGAGTTTTAACGGCAAACCAAGAATTTAGGCTGTAACGATTTCCCAAAGTGTAATCAAAGTCATTCTTACCAAAACGGTACGTTGCTTTCAACTGACTACCCCAAGATACGGTTTCGGCTTGCCCTAAATATGTTAATCCTAAATCTGCATCATAGGTTCCACTCCCTATTTGCATTGGGTATGGCAATTGAATTTCATTTGGACTTGACATTGGTGTAACATCTTTTTCATTTATTTCTCCTGTAGGAATCGAAATAGCAATGTTGGCATGTAAAGAACCTCTATTTTCATTAATAAATTTATATAACATTCCTAATTTAAGGTCTCCTAAACCTGAAGATGATGTAGAAAACGGCATAATCATTCCTGTCATCATGTTACGCATTTGTAAATCCATATCATTCTCAATATAATTTACCATGGCCATTAAAGTAATTTTGTCTGTTGGTGCATACATTGCTCCTAACATGTGCATTTTCATAGGCATTGAAAGTGGTGTAACCATGTATCCAGCATTATGAGCTTCTGCATTAGAAACTGTTTCACTACCTTTTAATAGACCTTCCATATTCATATACATGAATCTGTATGAAAACATTACTTCTCCCTTATGATGGTAATGATCTCCCATAACACTTATAGGTGCATGACCATCAGGTCTATTTGATTTCCATTCATTACTTTGATGATGCTTTTCCTGTGCGTTTATAGTTTGTAGTAAGGACATAAACAATCCTATAAAGATGATTCTTGTTAATTTCATCAGTTTTATTTTTTACTGATAGGCATAGCGATAAACGCATTTTTAAAATGCTTTCTCAGAGTTTATTTAAATTTTATGTATTGGCTTAACTAGTCAAGCAGTGTACTTAACCTAGTTGTTTGAAGTATGTAAAATTTAAACGGTAGGAGGGTGAAAAACTGAATGAATAAATTGGTATCTATACTTCTTTGCATATAAGAAGTTATTAGAAGTATTATCTTGAACCAATGGTAGCTTTATTTGTAAAAACTCAACAAATCCTATCGGATATTCTTCCATTGCAATTCGTAACGATTTAAAGTCTTCTTCTTGCTGTTGTTCTAATTTTTTCATTAACTGACACTTTCCCTTACAACTCATCTCAGGCTTGTCTTTGTTAATACATAAAACTTTGGCTATATAATCGTAGTTGATAGCGTATTCAACAAAAGGAGCTATAGGTCTAAGCATTGCTATACCATATAGAAATATAAAGAAAAATATTGTAAGCTTTTTAAGCACAACCCCTTAATTTGTTTGCAACAGCAAAGGTAATAACAGCAAAAAAAAGATGCTAATAAATTCGTTAAAAAAACTATTTTTATTTATTCTAAATAAAACACTATATTTGCATCGATTTTATATTCAAAGACAATGATTGTTTTTTACACTGATACTAAGAAAGTTAAATCGTTACCAAAAGTAGTAGCTACGGATTCGTGTGCTACCTCTTGCGCTAGTAGTTGTATTAAGCCTAAAAATAAGTGTTGTAATAAGTATAAGAAAAAAGGCATCAACTGTAAGCGATGCCCTTTAACTTTTGATATTAAAATAGCTTCTTAAGCTACTTTTATTAAGAAATAATTTCTTCTTCCTCTCTGTAAAATAACATATTTATCTGCTATTAAATCTGTAGTAGTAATTGTATAATCTTCTTTTACCTTTTCTTTATTTACAGAAATAGAATTTTCTTTTAATGCTCTTCTTGCATCACCATTAGATTTTAAGAAACCTGTTTTAGCTGCCAAAGCACCAATCATGTCCAATCCATTGTCAATATCTTCCTGAGATACTTCTGCTTGCGGTACTCCATCAAACACATCTAGAAATGTTTGCTCATCTAAGCTTTTCAAATCGTCTGCTGTTGATTTTCCAAATAAAATATTTGAAGCAGCAATGGCTTTATCTAATTCTTCTTTTGAATGTACAAAAGTAGTAACCTCTTCTGCTAGCTTTTTTTGTAAAACTCTTTGGTGAGGCGCTTCTTTATGCGTTTCTATTAAAGTATCTATGGTTTCTTTATCTAAAAAGGTAAATATTTTAATATATTTTTCAGCATCTTCATCAGAAGTATTTAACCAAAACTGGTAAAACTTGTATACAGATGTTTTGTCTGCATCTAACCAAACATTTCCTCCTTCAGATTTTCCAAATTTAGAACCGTCTGCTTTTGTAATTAACGGACATGTTGCTGCGTATGCTTTTACTTCTTTACCCACATTCATTCTACGCACAAGTTCTGTTCCTGTAGTAATATTACCCCATTGGTCAGAACCACCCATTTGTAATAAACAGTTATGTTCTTTATTTAAGTGATAAAAATCATATCCCTGAATTAACTGGTATGTAAACTCTGTAAAACTCATACCTCCGCCAGATTCTCCTGAAATACGTTTCTTAACTGAATCTTTAGCCATCATATAATTTACCGTAATTCTCTTTCCAACATCACGTGCAAACTCTATAAATGAAAAGTCTTTCATCCAATCGTAATTGTTCACTAAAATTGGTGAATTAGCAGAACCATTATCGAAATTTAAAAAACGAGCTAATGTTCTTTTTATTCCAGCCACATTATTCGCTAACGCTTCTTCGTTTAACAAGTTACGTTCATCAGATTTCCCTGATGGGTCTCCAATCATTCCTGTAGCTCCACCTACTAAAGCAATAGGTTTATGTCCCGCTTTTTCTATATGAACCAATAAAATTATAGGTACTAAACTACCAATATGTAAAGAATCTGATGTAGGATCAAAACCAATATACGCTGTAGTCATTTCTTTTTGTAATTGTTCTTCTGTTCCTGGCATGATATCATGTATCATCCCTCTCCATTGTAATTCTTCTACTAGATTCTTGGTCATTTTCTTTGATTTTTAAAGAGGCAAAGATAAGTTTATCAACGAAAAAAAACTAAATTCGCTTTATGATTTTAGTTACTGGCGGAACAGGTTTAGTTGGAGCTCATTTATTGTATCATTTAACTTTAAAAAATAACACAATTAGGGCTATTTATAGAACAGATGAAAAACGTGCGCACGTAAAAAAAATCTTTTCCTTTTATACAGAAAACATAACACCTCTTTATGCTAAAATTGAATGGATTAAAGCAGATATTACAGATGTTCCTTCTTTAAAACCTGTTTTTAACAATATAACCCAAGTATATCATTGTGCGGCTTTAGTTTCGTTTGACCCTAAAGATTATAGAAAAATGCGTCAAGTTAATATTGAAGGAACTGCCAATTTGATTAACTTTTCTATTGAAGGAAGTGTTGATAAATTCTGTTTTGTAAGTTCTATTGCAGCCGTAGGTGATTCTATAAATGGTAACCCCATTAATGAGGAAAATGAATGGAGTGATAATGGTGAACAACACGGTTATGCAATTACTAAATATGGAGCAGAAATGGAAGTTTGGCGTGGTAGTCAAGAAGGGTTAGATGTTGTAATTGTAAATCCAGGTGTAATTTTAGGTGGTGGATTTTGGAGTGAAGGTTCTGGTAAATTATTTAGTCAAGTATACAATGGATTTAAATTTTATACAGAAGGGGTTACTGGATTTGTTGGCGTTACAGATGTTGTTAAAGTGATGATACAACTTATGGAGTCTAACATTAAAAATGAACGCTATATTTTGGTTACTGAAAATAGTTCATTTAAAGATGTACTATTTGCTATTGCAGACGGTTTGAATAAAAAAAGACCGTCTATTAAAATAGGAAAATTGGCTACTGAAGTATTTTGGAGAATTGATTGGGTATTAACCAAATTAACTGGAAAAACACCTTTACTAACTAAAAATTCGGCAAAATCGTCTCATAATATTTCACGTTATTCTGCAAAAAAAATACAACAACAACTGTCATATACATTTAACTCATTAGAGAAAACAATTAATACAGTTTGTAAAGAATATAAAAGGTAGCTTATTTAGAGCTACCTTTTAAATTACTGTTCTTTTCTTTGAGCTTGGAAGATATTTCTTTGTTCAAACGTTTTGTTTTAAGCTCTCCCTTTAATGTATCTCTTCTTTTTTGTTTTAAGATAGAGTCTTGCATTGACAATTCATTCTCATAGGTATCAAATAGTGAATCAATTCTCTTTTTAACCTCTTTTAACATATCGGTATAATCTTCAATCTTAGAGGTATAATAGGTATTACTTTCGTCAAATCGTGTACTGTCTATTTTGTATTTTTCATACACCAACTTAACATAGTTCTTTTCTCGTTTTAAGAACTTATTTTTTCTATTTTTTGCTGATGAAGCTACATACATATCAGTAAGTAATGCTACCATCGAATCTTTTGGTATTAAGTTATCAGGCTTCTCGTATACTGTATTACTTGTACAAGAACTAAGCACTATTACCAGCGTTAATAAAAAATATCCCCCTTTTTTCATTATCTGTTAAATGTTAATCTCTTCCCTTTTATATCTTCATTAAATATACCATTTTCATACATTAAATTCCCATTAATAAATGTGTGAGAAATTTTGCTTGAAAATTCTACGCCCTCAAATGGTGACCAACCACATTTGTATAGAATATTATCTTTAGATACCGTCCAGTTATCATTTGCATCGACCAATACTAAATCTGCATAATATCCTTCTTTTATAAATCCTCTCTTTTCTATTTGAAAAATTTTCGAAGGATTATGGCACATCTTTTCTACGGCTTTTTCAATAGATAAAACCCCTTCCTTTACTTTTTCTAAAACAGCTAATACTGCGTGTTGTACTAAAGGACCACCGCTTGGTGCTTTTGTATACACATTGGCTTTTTCTTCTAAAGTATGAGGAGCATGATCAGTTGCTATAATATCAATTCTATCATCAAGTAAGGCTTTCCACAATCCGTCTCTATCCTTTTGAGTTTTTACAGCTGGATTCCATTTTATATGTGTTCCTTTTTCCTCATAATCAGCATCTGTAAACCATAAATGGTGTACACAAACCTCAGCAGTAATTTGTTTTTCCTCTAAAGGTATATCATTTCTAAACAAATGAGTTTCCTTTTCTGTTGATAAATGGAAAACATGTAAACGCGCTCCTGTTTTTTTTGCTAATTCTATGGCTTTAGAGGAAGATAAATAACAAGCTTCTTCACTTCTAATAATTGGGTGATATTTTATTGGAATATCATCTCCATACTTCTCTTTATAAGCTGCGGTATTCTTTCGAATAGTCGCTTCATCTTCACAATGTACAGAAATCAACATTTTTGTAGAAGAAAAAATCTTCTCTAATACTTCTTGATTATCCACTAACATATTTCCTGTAGAAGAACCTAAGAACAACTTAATTCCTGCTACATTTTTAGGATCCGTTTTTAACAATTCTTCTAAGTTGTCATTGGTACCTCCAAACATAAAAGAATAGTTTGCATACGACGTTTTTGACGCTATTTCAAACTTATCCTCTAATAACTCTTGAGTAGTAGCTTGCGGAACTGTATTAGGCATTTCAATAAAAGTTGTAATCCCTCCAGCTACTGCAGCTTTACTTTCTGTAGCAATATTCGCTTTGTGAGTTAATCCTGGCTCACGAAAGTGAACCTGATCGTCAATCATTCCAGGAATTAAATACTTCCCTTCAGCATTTACAACTTTCATTTCTTCAGAAGGAGTAATAGTTGTAGCTATTTTTTTGATAAACTCTCCTTCTACTAATACATCGCCTTTAAAAACCTTGTTTTCGTTAACGATTTGTGCATTTTTAATTAAGTATGACTGCTCCATTTTGTTAGATTTCCATTTTCATGTTAACTAAGCTTTTATTAAAACCAAAACGTTCGTATGATTTGATCGCCGTAAAGTTAGCATTATAAACATCGAGCCTAAGCTCTTTTAAACCTTTATTTTTTGCCCAGATTTTTAAAGATTCTAAAATCACTGAGCTTATTCTTTTACCTCTAAACGAAGGCTTTACATACATAAAACCAATATACCCGTTTAAATCATTTATATGATAACTACCAGATTTTTCAATTCTCACATAACCAGACCCCACAATTTCCTCACCATGCAATGCAACCACCAAATGAATTTTTTCGGAAGATATTAGCTTTTCTATATCGTAGTAATTGATATCTCCTTTCTTTAAAAATGGGTCGAAGGGTCTTTCTGCTTCAATAACCCCTTGTTCAAACTCTAACAAGATATCTAAGTCTTCTTTTCTTGCTTCTCTTGTAACAATTGAATTCATATTTTCTATTTAGGTAACCCTTTAAATCTCATTTTAACCACTCCAAAGATAGCTTCCTTTATAATTCCCGGACTCAACTTTGATTCGCCTAAAACTCTATCAGTAAAGATTACAGAGACTTCTTTTATGTTAAAATTACGTTTCCAAGCTTTGTATTTCATTTCAATTTGAAAAGCATATCCAACAAATTCAATTTTATCTAATTTTATTGTTTCCAATACCTTTCGTTTATAACATACAAAACCAGCAGTGGTATCATGCACAGGTATTCTTGTTATGAATCGAACATATTTCGAAGCAAAATACGACAATAAAACCCTTGACATGGGCCAGTTAACTACATTTACTCCTACTGAATATCTTGAACCGATAGCTACATCTGCTCCTTCGTTAAAACAACATTCATATAAACGAATAAGATCATTAGGATTGTGAGAAAAATCAGCATCCATTTCTATAACATAATCATATCCTTTTGCTATTGCCCAATTAAATCCATGAATATATGCTCTACCCAGACCATTCTTTTCAGATCTACTTTCTAAAAATAATCTATTGGGGAACTCTTTCTGAAGATTTGTAACAATTGAAGCTGTTCCATCAGGAGAACTATCATCAACAATCAAAATATCAAAGTCTTTTTTTTGATTGAAAGTAGCTTTAATTATTGCTTCAATGTTTTCTTTTTCGTTGTATGTAGGTATAATGACTAAAGCGTCAGACTTCATATACTTTAACATCTAATTTAGTACAAAGATACATTAATTTATTACTAACTTTGTGTTAATTAAAAGCATAAAATTTTAATAATGCAAGCAGTCGAACGTATTGTAAATTACGATTATTGGATTTCTCTATTTTTTGTTATTGCTTTTGTAATACTTGCAATTTTAAAACTGTTAAAACCTAACGGTCTTTACGGATATATAGTTGCTTTTTTTACACCTGGGTTTTTCCATAAACAAGCTGAAAAAAACACACCTTTTTTTTCGTCTTTCCAATTACTTTTATTTGTTTTCACCTCTCTGGTGTTATCACTTTTTTTCTTTGAAATAATCCCTGCATATGTAGTACATAAAAGTATTACTACATTAAGTTACATTTTTGGAGCTACAACTATGTACTTATTAATAAGAGCACTTTTAGATGCATTTATTGTTTCAGTTTTAGGATTAAAAGGTTTTTTAAACTATTTCCTTTATTCAAAATTAGGCTATTTAAAAACTTTAAGTATTTGGTTATTGCCCGTATTAATCCTTAACCAATACACTATAAAAAGCATAAATTTTATCGTTGCCTTTTTTTTAATTTTAGTCGGCTTTCGCTTTCTATTAATAATTTATAACAACAAAAGATTGGTTGTAAACAAGTTATTCTATTTTATTTTGTACCTTTGCGCACTTGAAATAGCACCGCTATTAATTCTTTATAAAACAACAACTACGTAAAGAGAAAAGTATATGAAAGTGAAAACTATTTTAGTGTCTCAACCTGCCCCAAAGTCAGAAACTTCTCCTTACTTTGATTTAGCTGATAAACACAAAGTAAAAGTTGATTTCCGTTCTTTTATTCATGTAGAAGGAATTCCTGTAAAAGAAGTTAGAGCTCAAAAAGTAGATTTAAACAACTACACAGCAATTATCTTAACTAGTAGAAATGCCGTAGATCATTTCTTTAGAATTGCTGAGGAAATGCGTTTTACAGTTCCAGATGACATGAAGTATTTTTGTCAATCGGAAGCTGTAGCATATTACCTACAGAAATATGTAGTGTATAGAAAACGTAAAATCTATGTTGGTAATAGAACATTTCCAGAGTTAACAAAGTTAATTAAGAAGCACAAAGATGAAAAATTCTTATTACCTTCTTCTGACAAGTTAAAATCATTAATTCCTACTGAATTAGACAAATTAGGAGTTGATTGGAAACGTGCAGATTTATACAGAACAGTAGTAAGTGATTTATCTGATTTAGAAAATGTATTTTACGACGTTTTAGTATTCTTTAGTCCTTCTGGAATTGATAGTTTATTTAAAAACTTCCCAGAATTCAAACAAAACAATACTAGAATTGCTGTTTTTGGTAATACAACTATCAAAGCTGTTGAGGACAGAGGTTTACGAGTAGATATTGCTGCTCCAACCCCTGAAACACCTTCAATGACTATGGCTTTAGAAAAGTACATTAAAGAAGTAAATAAGAAGTAAACACTTCTCAAATCATATTTTTTAAAAAACCATCAATTTTTATTGATGGTTTTTTTTATGATTCTATGTAAAGAACTTACCTTTTACTCGACTATTAACATCTTGAAAAAAATCGAGTTACTTTAAATGGTTCATAATCAAAAACAAACTGCTATTATGTTATTTGCCTTCTCTTCAGAGAAAGAAGCAAATAGAAAAGTTTTTGAAGAAAGTGAACAGCTCTTTCAGCAATTAAATCGAAAAACACTTTTAAAAGCTCAAAAAACAAATGTTGATGTTGTGGTTATTACCGAAGAACATCAGATAGGTGCAACTTTTGGAGAACGTTTTGCAAATGCTATTCAATCGGTTTTTAATAAAGGATATGAACAGATTATTACTCTTGGAAATGACAGCCCTAATTTAAAAACCTCACATCTCTTAAAGGCTCTTCATAGTTTACAAAACGATGAAGCTGCTTTAGGCCCATCATTTGATGGAGGAACCTACTTGATAGCTTTAAAAAGAACAGATTTTGTTTTTGATTCATTTAAAAATATTTCATGGAATACTTTCAAGGTTTTTTCTGAACTTAAAAGTTATTTCGCTACACAAAACACTCATGTTCGCGTTTTAAGTTATTTAGCCGATATTGATTCTAGAAAGGATGTTTTCTTTTATATACATCAGTTTAAAAAATCAATTTCTTTCTTACAAGAACTTTTAAGAACGTCAGTTATAAAGATACCTTTGTATTCAAATAACTTTTACGTATCTAAAAAATACGCTTCACTTTTTTTTAATAAAGGCTCCCCTAATACACTTTAATTATTTCAACCATAGAAGACTCTTAGTGATTAAGAATTTTCTTCATTCCAATTCAATAATTAAAGTCAATACATAATTCACGTGAAAACTAAAATTAATGTAATAATACTGCTACTTTTAGCAGTAAGTGTTTATGCACAAGAAACTACAGGTAACTTGGAAGGTAAAATAGTTGATGCTACAAATCAACCAATTCCTTTTGCTACCATCATTATTAAAGATACTGAAACAAATTTTACCTACGGAACTACTTCTCAAGAAACCGGACACTATGTTATAGCTAACATCCCTCCAGGAAATACATATACTGTCGAAGTTAGTTTTGTTGGATTCCATACTTACAAAGCCAATAACACCACCATTAGCTTAGGAAAAACAACCCTCTTAGACATTCTCTTAAAAGAAGAAAGTACTTCTTTGGAAGAGGTTGTTATTACCGGAGCTTCTTCTAGAAAAAATGGAACGGTAATTAGTGCTCAAAAACTATTAAAAACTCCCACAATTAGTAGAAGTGTACAAGACCTAACAAGAAATTTACCAGAAGCAAACTTAAACTCTTTTGGAGGTGCAAGTAACCGTTTTAACAACTTTAATATTGATGGTATTGCAAGTAACGATGTTGTAGGGTTTCAAGAGCCCGCAAGTGGAGCTGCTGGATCTTCAGCTAACGGAACACCAGGAAGTTTATCGCGTAGCCAGCCTATTAGTTTTGGAGCTATTAAAGAGCTTTCAGTAAAAACCTCTCCATTTGATGTAAGCGTAGGAAACTTTACAGGGGCTAATATTAATGTAGTGACGAAAAATGGAACCAACAATACCAAAACAGAAGTTTATGGATACGGTAACAATCAAGCCTTAGTAGGTTCTTATGCCGATGGAATTAAACAAGATGTAAATAGTTTTTACGATGTACAAATCGGGGCAGGAATTGGTGGAGCTTTAAAAAAAGATAAATTATTTTACTATGTTAATATTGAACAAGCGCTGAGCAAAACACCTTTAATAGGCGCTCCAGGAACCAATGGATCTAACATTAGTAAGCAAACGGTAATTGACATTGCCAACAAACTTCAAAACGACTATAATTACGACCCTGGATCTTTTGAAAATAGTAATATAAAAACAGCATCTACTAAAATATTTGCTCGTTTAGATTATAATATCTCTAACAAGCATAAACTTACTTTCAGAAATAATTTTGTTAAAAGTTTTGCAGATAATTTAGAGTGGAATCAAGCTGTTTTTAACTTTGGAAATCAAGGTTACAGACATAATAGCATCTTAAATAGTACTACTTTTGAATTAAATTCAACACTTTCTGAAAACACCTCAAATATTTTAACCGTAGGATATAACAAGGTAAAAGAAGACAGAAGTTATGATGGTAGAGTATTTCCACATATAGAAATTACGGACACTTCTAATAGAATTTTTGCCGGAACTTATAGAGAGGCTTCTATTTACAATACCAACCTCAACACATTTCAATTAACCAATAAGTTTACTTACTATAAAAACAATCATACACTTACTGCCGGATTACTATTACAATACAACGACATTGATTATGGTTTTTTAACTGCATGGAACGGTCGTTGGGCATACAAATCAGTAGATGATTTTTTAAACGATCAACCTTCTAGAATTCGAGGAGTATATCATGTAACAAATAACTCGTTTGATTTTGTAAACAATCGACCATCTGCTACCATAGATGTACTTACTTCTGCTTTATATATCCAAGACAAAATTCGTGTAAATGATAAATTATCTGTAAACATAGGATTACGTTTAGATAATCAATTATTGTTAGATGAGTTACCATTAAGCCCTTTAGTCAAAAACACCCCTGAATTTAGCCAATTCACAAATAAAATTAATGCAAAACCTCATGTAAACCCGAGAGTGAGTTTTAAATATGTTCTAGATGAAAACAAAAATTATACTTTAGAAGGTGGAAGTGGACTATTTACAGGGCGTATTCCTTATTTATGGTTTGCTTATGCAGAATATATTTCTGGTACTGATTATTTTAATGTAGATATAAGACCTGGTGGAAGCACAGTACGACTAGTGGAAAACCTAGGAACTTTAGCCGCACAACAACCAGGTTTAACGGAAATAAATTTAATTGACAATGATTTTGAACTACCAAGAGAATGGAAAACCCGATTAAGTTTTGAAGCAAAACTTCCTGAAAATTTCCGATTTACAACACAAGCTACCTATACTGAAGTTTTAAGGGGAATCTATTTTCAATCAATCAATCGTCGTTTAGAATTTAACAATTATTCTGGAGCAGATACTCGTCAATTTTACAATGGGACCAAAGTAAATGACAACTTCACCAATGTTTTCTTATTGCGAAACACTAACAAAGGATATCGCTATAACCTAACTTTTGGTTTATATAAAGAAGATAAAAACTATAATGGTTTTATTGGATACACCTATGGAAAAAGCAAAGATATTTCGAGTACCGTAAGAAACTCTTCGGCGGCAAATTTTGAATGGAATCAAGCCATCAACTCTCATAATCCTGATCTTTCTTTTTCAAATTTTGACCTACGTCATAAGCTTGTGTCATCACATGGATACAATTTTAATTTCAACAACAAACACCAACTTCAGGCTTCTTTACTTTATACGGGAACTTCTGGAAGCCCTTACTCAATTGTTTATCAAGGAGACGTAAATCGAGATGGTTCTTCAAGAAATGATTTAGTATATATTCCTTCAAATCAAAATGAAATTCAATTACAAGATATTACAGATGGCACTGGAAATGTACTCGTATCTTCCCAAGAACAATGGAATCGACTAAATAATTTCATCGAAAAGAATGAGTATTTAAGAAAAAATCGCGGTTCCTATGCAGAACGAAATGGTGCAAGAACTCCATGGAACCATCAATTGGACGCTAAGCTTTTATACAATATCCCTTTTAAAAACAATCATAACCTACAAGTTAGCTTAGATGTTTTTAACGTTCTTAATTTGATAAATAATGACTGGGGGCGTTTGGTATATGTACCAAACGTGGTGAATTCTAGTTTCAATTTATTAGAATTTAGAGGTGTAGAAAATAATCAACCAGTATATCAATTTACTATAGATGAAAATGCACAACCTTGGGTTACGGATGCTATCAATTCTCGCTGGAAGGCGCAATTAGGATTAAAATATCAGTTTTAAGTTTTGTAACCTATGTAACAATAAAAAACGTTTATTTCAGTAACTTTGAAGTAAACGTTTTTACTACTCCAAGATAGAATGAACAAATACCTTGATATCATAAAAAACTCCTATTCCGATTATTGGAATTATTTAAAACAATCGGTTTTATTAGAACTGAATTGGGAAAATTATTTTTATGGCTTAATTGTAATCTCACTAATTGTTTGGGGCTTAGAAGTTATATTTCCTTGGCGTAAAAATCAACCGTTATTTAGAAAAGATTTTTGGTTAGATACTTTCTATATGTTCTTCAATTTCTTTCTACTCAATTTGATTGTTTTTATTGCACTTTCAAATACAGCTGCTGAAGTTTTTAACGATATTCTGGAAGTTGTAGGTTTGTCGATTGCCAATTTTCAAGTATTCGACATCAATACTTTTCCCTATTGGGCTAGATTGCTTGTCTTTTTTATAATTATTGATTTTGTGCAATGGTTTACCCATACGCTATTACACAAATACGAATTTTTATGGAATTTCCACAAAGTACATCATTCTGTAAAGCAAATGGGCTTTGCAGCACACCTACGTTACCATTGGATGGAACCTGTCGTGTACAATTCCATGAAGTACATTCCGCTTGCTATTATGGGAGGTTTTACTGCACAAGATGTAGCTATTGTTCACTTTTTTAATATTACTATCGGACATCTAAATCATGCCAATATTAATTGGGATTATGGCTGGTTAAAGTATATTTTAAACAATCCAAGAATGCATATTTGGCACCATGCCAAAGAATTACCAGAAGAAAGACGCAAAGGGGTGAACTTCGGAATTACCTTAAGTATTTGGGATTATATATTTAAAACCAATTACATTCCTTACGACGGTAGAGATATTGAAATTGGTTTTGAAGGAGATGAACACTTTCCTAAAGACTTTATTGGACAAGAAATGTACCCTCTTAACAAAAAATAATCTAGAGAATTGTACCTTTATCCGATAAATAACTAAATCAGATGAAGTATATAAAAATTCTATTCTTATTTCTTTTTATTCAAGTTTCTGCGCAACAAGGTGGAATGTGGATTCCTTCTCTTTTAGAAGGAATGAATGAACAGGAAATGAAATCATTAGGTAGTAAACTTACTGCCAAAGATATCTATGATGTAAACAACTCTAGTTTAAAGGATGCTATTGGTCATTTTAATGGTGGTTGTACTAGTGAAGTAATTTCTCCTAAAGGGTTAATTTTAACCAATCACCACTGTGGTTTTGGACAAATTCAGTCGCATTCTTCTTTAGAAAACGATTATTTGAAAAATGGTTTTTGGGCAATGAATTTAAAAGAAGAATTGCCAAATAAAGGATTGTATGTAGAGTTTATTGTTCGAATTGATGATGTAACCAAACAAGCTTTAAATGGTATTACTGATACAATGACGGAACGCGAAAAGCAATCTGCTATAGATAAAAACATCAACCAACTTACCAAAACGGTTCAAAAAGAAGATTGGCAATTGGTAAAAGTGCGTCCTTTTTATAAAGGAAATCAATATTTCTTGTTTGTAACCGAAAAGTTTGAAGACGTTCGTTTGGTTGGAGCTCCTCCAAGCAGTATTGGAAAGTTTGGTAGCGATACCGATAACTGGGTATTTCCACGTCATACAGGAGATTTCTCTTTATTCAGAATTTACGCTGACAAAAATAATAGGCCTGCAAAGTATAGTAAAGATAATGTACCTTATACTCCAAAACACTTTTTACCAGTATCTTTAGATGGAGTAGAGGAAGGTGATTTTACTATGGTTTTTGGTTTTCCTGGTCGTACTAATGAATATTTACCTGCAACAGCAATTAAACATATAACTCAAGAGTTTAACCCGAGTAACATTGCTATTAGAGAAGCTGCATTAAAAGAGATTGATGCACAAATGAAAGCGAGTGACGCGGTAAGAATTAAATATGCTTCTAAACAAGCTCGTATTGCCAATGCATGGAAAAAATGGATTGGTGAAAACTTAGGTATTCAAAAAAGTAATGCCATTGAAAAGCGTAAAGCTTTTGAAACAACTTTTAAAAAGGCCTTAAAAGAAAAAGGGTTAGAAAAACAATACGGTACTATTTTACCAGAGTTTGAAAAATTGTATAAAGACTTTGCTAATATTAATATTAAAAGAAGAAACTTTATCGAAGTATTCATTGTAACCAATGAATTAATGCAAATGGCGTTTAGAGCTTACCAATTAGAACAAACTGCTTTACAAAAACCAGCAAGTTTTGAAAAAGCCAAAGCTTCTTACATCAATCGTTTAAAAGGAATTCATAAGAACTACGATGTAAATGTAGACAAGGGTGTTTTTAATAATGTAATGCCATTATATACCAAGCAAGTAGACACTTCTATTTACGAAAAAACTAGTTTAACGGATTTAGATAAAGCGCTAAAGTTACTAGACGGCGATGCTAAGCAAGTTGTTGAAAACTTAAATAAAGATGCTGCCTATCAATATGCTAAACCTATGGTAGCAGAATTTTACACGAAAATCAATCCAGAGTTTCAACAAAAAAATCAAGCAATTGCGGCTTTACAGAAAAAATACATGAAAGCTTTAATGGAAGCTTTACCAAATGCTCGTTATTTCCCAGATGCTAACAGTACTTTACGTGTTACCTACGGACAAGTAAGAGGATATGCTCCGAGAGATGCAGTATACTACAATCCTGTAAGTTATTTAGACGGTGTTATTGAAAAGTATGTTCCGGGGGATTACGAATTTGATGTTCCTAAAAAACTTCGTGATTTATACAACGCTAAAGACTATGGACAATACGCTGATAAAAACGGAAAAGTACCGGTATGTTTCTTAGGAACCAACCATACTACTGGAGGAAACTCAGGAAGTCCAGCAATTGACGCCAATGGAAACCTAGTAGGGTTAAACTTTGATCGTGTTTGGGAAGGAACTATGAGTGATATTAACTACGACCCTGAGATTTGTAGAAACATCATGGTAGACCTTCGATATGTATTATTTATTATTGATAAATATGCCGGAGCCAAACATTTAATTGATGAAATGAAATTGGTGCATCCAAAAAAGAAATAAAAGACTGAAAAAGTAAATCATAAAAAAAGAGATTCGAATGAATCTCTTTTTTTTACATTTTTATCTAGTTAATAAGATAGTCAAGAAGACTTCTTATTAAAATAATATTTACTTTCTAGGTGTAAAATAATCTTCAACATCCATAAAACGAGTAACATCCGTTTGTACATAAAGCATCTCTAACGTTTCTAAGTCAGAAATAACAGTCTGTTTTTTACCAAATTTAGGTTTACTCATACTTGTAATTAAAACTGTTTTCTTTGTTACTCCATCTCTTAAAAGATGATTTTCATAGAGATAAGAATATATACTTGTTATTCGGATATTATTTTCATCCAACCTCTCTTTTACTCTTTTGGTTATTTCTTGCTCTTTGGCTTCTATTTCTTCTTTCTTTTCAGGAGACCATTTTTTTCTGTTCTCCATCATTTGGAAAACTTCATTTTCTATCTCTTTTATTTTATTTTTATAATCCATTCTTCATTATCATTTTATCTATAAAAGACTTTTATCCTTGATATTCTTGTTTATCACAAATTGTTTTTAAGGTATTCAATCCCCTCATCAGTTATACTGTAAATCCATTCATTACTATCAGATTTAATTAGTTTTTCTAATTTCATTTCGTTTAGTAACTCCATCAAGTCACCTCCTAAAATAGTATCATTAATATTCCTATTTACAATTACCTCCAAACTATTTAACGGAATCTTATTTGTACCGTCCTTAACTAAGTTTAAGGTTTTTAAAATTATAATTTTATATTTCATTTTTATTTTATTTTTAAATTTATAGTCCTAGAAGTTTCCTATCAGAATCAGATAAAAAGTCAATATCTTCAACATCTGGGTGATATAAATTACTATTTCCTTCAAAATCTTTATCGGATATCTTATAATCTTCTAATGTTGCTGTATGAGTATCGTTCCAAACCTTTTGACTATTCGGAATATCAATTTGCTTTGTCTCTTCATATCCAAGAACTTTATATCTCTCGAACTCTCGAATCTCATGGGTATAAAATCTTTTATCCCAATCAGTCGCATCTATTTCTTTGTTTAGTATTCTCTCTATCCTCTCAATCATTTTTCTATTTGCTGCTACATCTTCAAATCTACTCAAATGCTTTTTAACTATTATTATTCCTTCTTTTGTTATACTTACATTTTTCCAACTTAGATTTAAAATTGGACCACCTGCATTCTTTGGATTGAATGGTCTTTTACTATACTTACCTATGACCATTCCTTTAGCTATAGGACCTTTACCTCCTATTTGTTTTTCCTCTAACTCATCAAAAAATTCTTTAACCTGTTTTTTATTAAGCTTTTTTAAATCATTAATTCCTTTTCTTCCATAACGCTTAATATACTGTAGCCCTTTTCTTGAAAAATTAAGAAAGCTAGAAACGCCTTTTGCTAGTTGAAAAACACCTATCAACAAAGATACAATTTGTATCACATCATGTGCTAGGTTGTAATAAAGTCGTTCAATGTTTCCTTCTTGGATAGCTTTTCTATATTCTTTAGTAGCTCCTTCAATGATAGCTTGAAAGATACCTTCCTCAAATAATTTTTTAAGTCCGTTTATAAAGGCTTCTTTCTCTTTTTCACTTCCCAATATTTTAGAGAAAAAAGATAGCATTTCTGGCATTGCTTTAGTTTCATCTATAATTCCATTAATAAAACCACAAACCTTAGCGTTAAATAAAGTATCTCCCTCAATAAGCGGTAAATAGTTTTCTAACTTTGGATTCCATTGATGTTCTTTGAATTTATAGCTCTCAATTTCTTCAACAGCAAAGTTAGCTGCTTGCAAAGCAAGAAATAAAGCTGGATTTGTATCAAATATTTCAGCATTTAACTCACTACTTTCTTTTCTTTCTATAATCCATAACTGTATTAATGCGTCTCCAAGACCTCTATGAGTAGCTCTATCAATAGTTCTTTTACTATAAATATTTCTATCTAATTCGGCTTTAATTTCATTAATGATTAGTTGTTCAATAGAATCTTGCGTTATCTCTTTTTCTTTTAAATCTTTAGCGACATTAGTTCCTAATTGAACTTTTATAAAAGAACTATTCTTATGTACTAACCAAATATAAATTTCATTGGGCTTAGGAGTTACTTTAATACCTTCATTTATTGTTTTGTCTGTTTTTAATTGTACATCCCTTTGCGATTTTTCAACAAACACATATGGTTTATATTTACCAACAATGGTAAAGTCCTCCATAAAAGAAACTACTTTTTTCGAAAAAAGCGCATTGAATTCAGCAAACTCATTAGCCTCACTTTCAACTCCTATAGTACTCAGAACATAGCGCATCATGTTATCATGTACCAATTCTTTATCAAAAAAGTTTTGAAATGTTTTTTTATCCGTCTTATAGCTTTTGTTTTCTAACGAATCTATAGATACTCTTGGCTCACTATTTTCTAGTGACTTCTTTAAATAGTTTTTAAATCGTTTTCCAAATTTAAAGTGTATCTCAATATTTTCTCTTTCATCTACCTCAACAAATGTTAAAACTTCATTTTCAGAAACCTGAACTCGGTCTTTTCTTTCTTCTGCTAACACGCCTTTTGGATAAGTGTAATTAATAAGACTAATTAAATACTCATGGTCATCAAAAGTAAATAGCTTTCTTTCAGCCTTTTTTAAACCACTAAACAATTCAGCCCCATCGTACATCCACATTCCTTTTCCTTTGTAATACTTTTTGATATAAGGTAAAAACTTATCGGCGTAATCAATACTACCGTATCTTTCCTTATCAAGTTTAAAAATTTCGTGTGGTCGTGCATTGAATTTAAGCCCTTCAAAAGAACCTTCTTTAAATGTACTTTTGGGTCGTTGCGCTGTTTTTTGTCCAAAAACCTGTTCAAAACCTTGTTTATTGAACTCATAAAGTTCATCAAGCGTTGTAAATGTTTTCATAGCTTATTTTTTGTAAAATGTTAAGCAAAAATAAAACAAAAAACAGAATAAACAAATATTATTTGTAAAAAGATTGATTTTAACCTGTAAAAAGTTTGACTATAAAGATTAAAAATACTGACCGATACCAAAAACAAATCCTCTTGAAGCTCCTTGGGTTAAACCATATCCGTAATCGATTCTAAAAACGGCATTGAAGATTTTTTTATTGATAAAACGAAGTCCTACACCAGAATAAATTCTAACATTATCACTATCTACAAAATCTGAAAATCCTCCTCCTGGCGTTCTCCACGTACCAAAATCGGTAAATACATTTCCTTGAATGATAAACCACTTTTTTTCATATAAGGTATGACGGTATTCTGTGTTCCAGACTATACTTCCGGTACCTCTATCTACTAATATTCCAACCCCTCTCAAGTTTACATTGTTGTCTAATGCAAAAGGAGCAAAGGGGGTGTTTGAATTAGAAGACAATCCTACTCGTAAACGATTTGCCCAATTTCCTCGATCTCCTAATCTCTTGTAGTAAAAAAAATCATTCCAAAAAACCATGAAATCGTTTTGATATTCATTTTCAGAAGTTACATATTGACCATAAAACTGACTTTTAAAACCACTTATGTATTGATAATAATAATCTAAATTATCATAGGTATAAATTAATTTAAAAAGCTGCTTATTTTCATTTAATCTTTGGGGTACATTATTAGCTACTGCTCCGCTTATGTAATCATATTTCTCTTTGAAAAAATTTACACCAAATTGTACCTGATGCTTACTGTTTATTTGATAAAGAGCTAAGGTTTCAAATGAGATATTTTGGTACCTATAATTCGCTGTTTGATCATCGAAGTACAAGGGCTCTTCACTTACCCAATTTTGATGATGAAAAGCAACTCCCCATTTTCTAGAAAATAATGAAGGAGCTCTAAAATTAATACCATAAGAATTAAATCCATTGTTCTGATAAAAACCTCCAAAAGCAATGTTTCTTCCTAAAAAATTATAATCGCTAACACCAACTTTATAAGCTAGCTTCTTATTGGTGGTGGTCCAAAAATTAATTTCAGGAATAATGGTAAAATTTTCTTCTACATTTACAAATACATTATACGTATTTCCTTCCGAATGAAATACTTGATAGTAAGCGTGAGATATTGCTGGTAAACGCTTTAACCTTGCAATATCATCATTTAGTACTATTGAGTCTAAAGGCTTATCTTTTTTAGAAGCTAACAACTTTTTTAACTCGTAAACCTTTGTTTTTTTTGCTCCTCTTATGGTAATTTCACCAATACTATTTTCTTGCGAAAACAAAGTTAAACCAATAAATAAAAACGCTATAGAAACAATTACTTTCATTTAACCTCAAAACTTTTTTGAATCACCAAATTTACCCAATTGTCTTCACTTACTCCCATCATCGTAAATCCATAATTGCTTCCCAAGATTAACGCAGGAGGCGTTTCTCGTGTAACATTTAAAACAACATTTGATAAATTGTAATATTGAAACATTTTTTCAAAGGTGTACGTTCCAGATAATAACGTTTCATTTGCATCTGTTACTACCTGAAAATAAATAGCATTTTCTTTTACAGTTCCATCATTCCAACTAAACTTAGGAGTGGTTGCTTCAGGAAAATCTATAGCCACTTCATCTATCCATTCCGTTGGTTTAGACTGGTTTTTGATTCGAATTGGATTTGATTTATGAAACTTTCCTTCTGAATTATAGGTTACAATACACCAAACTTCTTTATTACTTTCTCTTACAAACCTTTCTAAATAACCATTAAACACCTTTTCTTTAGGTAATAGAATTTCTTTGTATAAACTGAAATCATTCTTGTCATCTTGAATACTTTCCGTTTCAAAATATTGAATATTTGTTGCCGTTGGAATTGGATAATAAAACACAAAAGAGGTATTAGCATCTGCTTTACTACTCGCAGCACAAGCAATTACTTCATCTTGCACTACACCTAAATTCATCGCTATTACATCTCTTAAAGACACTTGCCCTTCATCTTCAGTAGCACAACTTAAGAGGAATACTAATACAACAAAGCATAGATTATTTATTTTCATAATTCTGTTTAATTATCTTCTCAGCTGGTTTATTTTGCGGTGTAAATCTGTTATTATCAACACCTCCCACCTCATGATAATTTATAAACCACTTCCAAAGAAATCCACCTGCAAACCAATCTTCTTTCCAAAACTGATTGTAGATTGCTTGTAAAGCGTTTTTTTGATTTTCCAAATTAACTTGTCCATTTACCCTATTAGAATCCCACGGTTCTTTACCAGTAAAATGAACACTCCTATATCCATATTCTGTAAATAAAACAGGCTTATTTACTTCTTCCCTAACTCTTACTATTTCTTGTTTGTGCTTTTTCCATCCTTCTTCAAATTCTTCAACAGATGGCGAGTGTTTTTTACTTAATGGAAAATAAGCGTCTATACCAATAAAATCTAAATCTTTCCAAAAAGGGGTTCTTTTAAATTCATCCCAATTTGCGGCATAAGTAAGTTTACCAGTATATACTTTTCGTATTTTTTGTATCAACTCCTGCCAAAACGCAGGTCTTTTTTCAACAAATTTTTCGAGTTCTGTTCCAATACAAAAAATTTCTGCATTTATATCTTTGGCAGTTTGAGCAAATCCTAAAATAAACTTTTCGTAGCTCTTTTCTAAAGTTCTCCAATCTTCTTCCGAGGTCATTTCTATTTTACCTGTATAAATCCCTCTAGAAACCCAAATTTGAGGTTTCACCATTACCTTAAAAGATTCTTTTTTTAACTCCTTTGCATATTGTTTTAATCCGTCATTCGTTTCTCCAAACCATTGCCATTTTGCATTGTAGTTTACCTTGGGAGATGAAATATCTCTTATAAAGCCAAAAGGCATCAGCGCTACATAGTTCGCTGACACCTTTTTAACTGGTTCTATATGTTCTTTGTTAATAGCTTCTGAAGAAGCTACAAAACTTACTCCATTAATTTTTTGTGCTTGACTTGAGCATGATAAACATACCAAGCCTAGCAAAATAAGTTTAACTATTTTCATTTATATCAAATTTCAATAGTCATCAACTGTTAAATAATATTTTAACAACAATAACCTGTATTATAACTAACCCAAAAAGAAGGTCTTATAACTCCCAAGTTAAACATTATTTTAAAATAATGCCCTTAATCCTAAATTAAAACTCTGTCCTAATCCGTTATCGGTTCCTCTTACAAACTTGCTATACAATACCTCTAAGTTTAAAACTTTTGATAGCTGGTACTTTCCACCAAATCCTAAAGCTGTATAATCTTGTGTAAAATTTCCAAATCGTTGAGAATGTTGAACGAAACCTAAAACGGTAGACTTATCTGATGGAAAATAGCTCATAAAAACTGCTGGTACTAATAAAAAAGTATCATTTGCAAAGCTTGTTTCTTCTCCAAAACTATATTCTGTGTTTAATTCTGTAAATAACTGCCACTTTCCATTTGGCAACGTGTAATCGTAGAAGAATCTGTTTTGAAAAATCCAACTACTCTGATCTAAAAACACGTTGTTTTCGCTTTCATTACTTACTAAAGGAATGTGAATTGCCGTTTGAACAGAAAAATTCCCAACGTTTTCAATAGGTTGCCATTTAATTGCTGGGGCTATCGAAGTAAGACCTTTTCTGTCTGTACTCGTATCATCAAAACTAAAAACAGACAATGCCTGTCTTCCTCCTACAGTATTAGAGCGAAACTCAATAATAGCACCCACATTGATTCTATTATTTTCAGAAACTCCAGTAAAAACTTCAACTGTAGATGTAAAATAATTCTCTCTTAATTTATCTTGCGAATCTCCATTGCTATCTGCAAATTTTGTCTCTGTATATAAGTTATTAAACCATTTAATATCCCATTGCCCTTTATTTAAAAGCTTAGACGGTGTATAGGTTTGAATATTTGATTTTGCATCACCTTCTTGTGAATATCCGTTTGAAACAAATAAGGTTGCAACTAAAATAAAAATTGAAATGATTCTACTTTTCATGGTTAAAATTTTAACAATTAATACCTCAGTCGTTTCTCATGAGAATCAATTACACGCACTCTTTATTTATACTCATTCTAAATTTAAAGTTCTCATTAAGTTATTAACTTTAACAACGACCTAATTCGCAAATCAACTTATATGGAACACGTTGTTATTATAGGAAATGGTATTTCAGGTGTAACTGCCGCAAGGCATATCAGAAAACTCTCTGATAAAAAGATTACAATTGTTTCTGGTGAAACAGACTATTTCTTTTCGAGAACTGCGCTTATGTATGTTTACATGGGGCACATGAAATTTGAACATACACAGCCTTACGAATCTTGGTTTTGGAAAAAAAACAGGATTGAATTAAAAAAAGGATTTGTTACTAAAATTCATACCTCTAAAAAAGAGTTAGCGTTTATAAATGGTGAAACTTTATCATTTGATAAACTCATAATTGCCACAGGATCAAAACCCAATAAATTTGGTTGGCCTGGACAAGATTTAAAAGGTGTTATGGGTATGTACCACAAACAAGATCTTGAAAACCTTGAAAAATACGCCCCTGATAACCAAACGTGTAAAAGAGCTGTAATTGTTGGTGGAGGATTAATAGGTATAGAATTAGCGGAAATGCTACATAGTAGAAATATCCCTGTAACCTTTTTAGTAAGAGAAAATAGTTTTTGGAATGGGGTTTTGCCTGCCCAAGAATCCGCAATGATTAATAAAGAGATTCTAGACAATCATATTGATTTACGTTTAGGAGTAAACCTAAAAGAAATTAAGGCAGATGCTAATGGTAAAGCTAAATCGGTAGTTATTGCTGAAACAGGTGAAGAAATTGCTTGTGATGTTGTGGGACTTACCGCGGGAGTTTCTCCGAATATTAATTTCGTTAAAGATTCTGATATAGAAACTGGTAGAGGAGTAAAAGTAAATCGTTTTTTAGAAACAAACATCAAAGATATTTATGCTATTGGTGATTGTGCCGAACAGCATGAAGCAATAGGACAACGCAGACCTATTGAAGCAGTTTGGTATACTGGAAGGATGATGGGGGAAACCGTAGCGCAAACCATTTGTGGAAACCGCATTGAATACAAACCTGGACATTGGTTTAACTCAGCTAAGTTTATTGATATCGAATACCAAACCTATGGTTGGGTTTGGGCGCAGCCTAAAGAAAATGAAGCTCGCTTTTATTGGGAACATGAGAGTGGTAAAAAATGTATTCATATAAATTACGATCAAAAATCTAGAACATTTATAGGTATCAACACTTTTGGTATTAGAATGCGTCATGAGTTTTTTAATAAGGTTCTTACAGAGAAGAAAACAGTTGATTACGTTTTAGAACATTTAGCAGATGCCAACTTTGATCCAGAATTTTATAAGCTTCACGAACCTGAAATCGTGGCAAAATTCAACAAAGAAAACAACACTAACATTCAACTTAAAAAGAAGAGTTGGAAACGAATTTTTAGCGTTTAAAACATGAAGAATATTAAACATACTGGACTAATCATTTTTTTAATTGGTCTATCAATCTTTACAGGAAGTATTTTCTTAGGTTCATTTAGTTTAACCTCAGGAGAATTAGATGAATTCTTAAAAGAGAAAAATTATAAAAGTGAAGTAATTAAAGAAGAACTTACCAAAGCAGTAGTTACTTCTGATGAACTAAACATCTTTGAGTTCTCTAGTAGAGTCCGAGGTGCTTACCAAGCTTCAAATGATCATTACGATGCATTGATTGCAAAGTATGACGCGGAAAAAAACTGGGACAAAAAAGGAGAACAATATCAATATAAAATCTTTGGAAAACCACATACTTTAAGTTTCGATCTAGCAAAAAAAGCAGGAAAAGGATTTGTAAAAGAGAACCAAGGGTTACTTTGGTGGCTTACCTTTGGATTAGGAATCCTTGGAGCTCTGTTATTTATTCTTCCAAATCTTAAATTATTAGGAAATCCTGGAATCAAAAACAATGGAATTTACCTGGAATCAAGTACCAACCGCGGAGCAATTGCATGGTTCGTTTTAGTATACTTAGTAACTTTTTACCTATTGTTATATTTCATGCCAGATTATGTGGTTAACTGGACTTATATATTAGACCCTATTAGCAAGGCTTTAAACGGAGGTGCAGCTTCTCAGTGGTTTGTATACGGATTCTTATACTGCGTTATCATGATTGTGATGGCAGCAAGAATGTATATTAAATACAGACACAATAAGTACCAGGTTGTAAGAACTACTTCAGTTTTGTTTTTTCAAATAGTATTTGCCTTTTTGATTCCAGAAATTATGACCAGCTTAAACATGCCTGGATATGATTTTAAAAATGCATTTCCTTTAGATTACGATTTCTTTTTTGAGTGGAATTTAGACAGTTTAAAAAACAGTGGTGCTGTTGGTATTTTTATACTGGTTTGGGGTATTGTTTTAACGCTTATTATTGTTCCTGTAATGGTTTATTTCTTTGGAAAAAGATGGTACTGTTCTTGGGTTTGTGGTTGTGGAGGATTGGCTGAAACATTAGGAGACCCATATAGACAACATTCTGACAAAAGTTTAAATGCATGGAAATTAGAACGATGGTTAATTCACTCTGTGTTGGTTTTTTCTTTGGTGATGACTCTGGTAACTTTATATTGTTATTTTACAGGAGCCGAGTCATTTATCGGAATTAAATCTCAATGGATAAAAGACACGTACAGCTTTTTAATTGGAGCTTGGTTTGCGGGAGTTATTGGAACTGGTTTTTACCCAATATTCGGAAACCGTGTATGGTGTCGCTTTGGTTGTCCATTAGCTGCTTATTTAGGTTTAGTACAACGTTTCAAATCAAGGTTTAGAATTACTACCAATGGAGGGCAATGTATTTCTTGTGGAAATTGTTCTACTTATTGTGAACAAGGTATTGATGTTCGTTCTTATGCACAAAAAGGAGAGAATATTGTTCGTGCTAGTTGTGTTGGATGTGGAATTTGTTCGGCAGTATGTCCTCGTGGTGTATTAAAACTTGAAAATGGACCGGAAAAAGGACGTATTAATCCTACAGAAGTTCTATTAGGAAACGATGTTGATTTGATGAAATTAGTGAATGAAAAATAATTTTTTATATCTGTATATCTTAAAAAAAGAAATAATGTGTATTGCATTGTTTCTTTTTTCTCTTCAATTATTTTCTCAAAAAGAATATCACAAAGCTTTTTATTCTAATGGACAAGTTAAGGAAGAGGGTTGGTTACAAAAAGATAAAAAAACTAAATATTGGAAGTTTTATTACAAAAACGGTGTCTTAAAAAAAGAAGGTCATTTTAAGAATAATCTTCCTACAAAATATTGGTACTTTTACCGCAAAGATACCTCTAAAGAAAAAGAGGGACATTTTGTAAATGGTAAACAAAATAAATGGTGGCTTTATTATGATAAAAACGGAAATGTAAATCATAAATGTCAACTTAAAAACAACAAAAAAAACGGTTATTGTTTACTCTATAGAAAACAAAAGCTTGTAAAAGCAGTAAAATTTAAAAACGGTAAAAAAATAAATGAATGGACCGATTTTTCTTCCTTTAAAAAAGAAAATAGCTTAACAGACTTACAATAAACCATCTATATTAGTTTTAAGTCATGCTTCTTTTGAGTAAAGAGAAAATTGAGAACATTTAATTAGCGTTAATTCACAAGAATGAAAAAAGTAACAATTAAGGTAATTATTCCTGCTTATAACGAACAAGATTCTATTGCCAATGTAATTAATGATATTCCGAAGATAGTGGATGAAGTAATTGTTATTAGTAATAACTCTACTGATAATACAGAATTAAACGCTAAAAATGCAGGCGCAACTGTTTTAAGTGAGAACAGAAAAGGGTATGGGTACGCTTGTTTAAAAGGAATGGATTATGTTGCCAACCAAGAAAACCAGCCTGATATTATTGTTTTTTTAGACGGTGATTATTCCGATTATCCTGAGCAACTTACAGAAATTGTTAATCCAATTCTTAATGACAACCTAGATTTTGTAATCGGAGCTCGTGTAAAACGACTACGTGAACAAGGATCTATGACTCCGCAACAAATTTTCGGAAACTGGTTAGCAACTTTTTTAATGAAGTTATTTTTTAGTGCAAAGTTTACCGATTTAGGTCCCTTTAGAGCTATCAAGTACGATAAGCTTCTTGACTTAAAAATGGAAGACAAAACTTATGGTTGGACCGTTGAAATGCAATTAAAAGCATTGAAACAAAAATTGAGTTACACAGAAATCCCCGTAAAATATAGAAATAGAATTGGAGTTTCTAAAGTTTCAGGAACCGTAAAAGGTAGTATATTAGCGGGCGTTAAAATATTAGGTTGGATATTTAAATACAGTTTTAAATAATGGTTTTAGAATATATAATTATAACGGTTTATACCATTTCTCTTGTATTAATACTTATGTATGCTTTGGCACAGTTAAACTTATTGTTTAACTATTTAAAATCAAGAAAAAAGCAAGATAATTGCCCTAAATTTGATTTATCAAAACCTGAAGAAATTCCATATGTAACTATTCAATTACCCGTGTTTAATGAATTGTATGTTATGGAACGTTTATTAAACAATATTGCTAAAATAAAGTACCCAAAAGACAAATTAGAAATTCAGGTTTTAGATGACTCAACAGACGAGTCGGTTATTGCTACAGCTAAACAAATAGAAGAACTTCAAAAAACTGGATTAGATATTCAACACATACGTAGAGAAAATCGTGTTGGATTTAAAGCAGGGGCTTTAAAAGAAGGACTAAAAACAGCCAAAGGTGAATTTGTAGCAATTTTTGATGCCGACTTTTTACCGGAAGAAGATTGGCTAGAAAAAACAGTTCCTTATTTTAAAAATGAAGAAATTGGTGTTGTACAAACACGATGGGGTCATATTAATAGAAATTATTCTACTTTAACAAAAATTCAAGCATTTGCGTTAGACGCTCATTTTACCTTAGAGCAAGTAGGTAGAAACAGCAAAGGGCATTTTATCAATTTTAATGGAACTGCTGGTATTTGGCGTAAAGAATGCATATACGATGCTGGTAACTGGGAAGGAGATACCTTAACTGAAGATTTAGATCTTAGTTACCGCGCACAATTAAAGAAGTGGAAATTTAAATATTTAGAGCATGTAGTAACTCCTGCAGAACTTCCTGTAATTATAAGCGCTGCTCGTTCACAACAATTTAGATGGAATAAAGGTGGAGCTGAGAACTTCCAGAAAATGTTAAAAAGAATTATTACAAGTAGTACTATTCCTTTTAAAACCAAAATTCATGGAATTTTACACTTGCTTAATAGCTCTATGTTTACATGTATTTTCTTAGTTGCTGTTTTGAGTATTCCTATGCTGTATATTAAAAACGAATATGCACATTTACGAATATATTTCATTGTTATGAGCTTCTTTGTAATAAGTACGCTTATCTTCTTTGTTTGCTATTGGTTTATGTACAAGCGAACTTATGGTGGCGGTTTTCTAAACTTTATAAAGTACATAGGCGCATTTTTCTCTTTCTTCTCTATAGCAATGGGCTTTTCATTGCATAATACTGTTGCTGTATTAGAAGGGCATATTGGAAAGAAAAGTGAATTTGTACGTACACCTAAATTCAATATAAAAACTTTAGCTGATAGCTGGAAAAACAATAAATACATCAAAAAAAGACCTTCTTTAAATGTGGTAATAGAAGGTTTATTAACGCTTTATTTTGCTTTTGGTATGTATAGTGCGTTTATTGTTGGTGATCAAGGGGGAGATTTCGGTTTATTCCCATTTCATTTGATGTTATTTATTGGATTTGGATATGTATTCTATAAATCTATTTTCTCAAAAGCTTAATGAATAGTTTTAAAAAATACAGTAATCCTTTATTGGTTATTATTTGCCTATTACTGTATTTTTACTTTTCCTATTTTCTGGAAAGAACGGAGTTTAATACACTGATATTTTTATGGTGTTCACTATTCGCGGGTTCTTATATTCTTTGGAAAAGAAACCTAGATAACTTTCAGTTTTTAGCCAGTGCTTCATTGCTTTTTAGATTGGTATTTTTATTTGCCATTCCCAATCTATCTCAAGATTTTTATCGTTTTATTTGGGATGGAAGAATGATCTTTGAAGGATTAAATCCTTATTTATCACTACCAGAAACATTTATCGAACAAAGAAATTACCCTATTCATCAGGCTGTTGAACTTTATGAAGGAATGGGAGCTATGAACGGTAGTCATTATACAAACTACCCTCCAATCAATCAGCTTTGTTTTTTCATTGCTGCTTTATTTTCTAGTAAAAGTATCTTAGGTAGTGTAATTGTATTAAGAGCTTTAATCATATTTGCAGATTTTGGTATTTTATATTTTGGTAAAAAGCTTTTAGAAAAGCTTAATTTACCTGTACATAGTATTTTCTTGTACATGTTAAATCCATTTATCATTATCGAACTTACAGGAAACCTTCACTTTGAATCGGTTATGTTATTCTTTTTAATTTGGTCTTTGTATTTGTTATCTCAAAGAAAATGGATTCTTTCGGCTATACTCTTGGCGTGTTCTGTTTCTGTTAAATTGATTCCTTTATTGTTTCTTCCACTTTTCTTTCAATGGTTTGTAAATAATAAATCATCTCTTTTTAGTGGATTAAAACAATTGGTTGGTTTTTACACATTAACCCTGTTGACCATTCTCTTATTTTTTGTACCATTTTTCTCACCAACATTAATTGATAATTATGCCAATTCTGTTGGTTTATGGTTTCGAAATTTTGAGTTTAATGCGAGCTTTTATTACATCGCTAGAGAAATAGGCTACCTGTTTAGAGGATATAATGAAATTGCCATTATTGGTAAAATCGCACCCGTTTTAACAGTTATATTTCTATTGGTTCTAACTTTTTTTAGAAAGAATAAATCTTTTACAGAACTTATAACCGCAATGTTATTTGGGCTTTCCTTTTACTATTTCACAACAACAACAATGCATCCGTGGTATATAGCAACATTGTTAATTTTATCGGTATTTACAAAATATCGATTCCCTGTGATTTGGAGTCTGGTTATCATTTTAAGCTACCAAGCTTATGCCAACACGCCTTGGAAGGAAAATTTATGGTTTATAGTTCTTGAGTATGTTGTTGTATATGGTTTTATGTTTTGGGAACTTTTTAGTCGTAAAAAACAGTACTCTGACGCTCGCGATTCACTTGTAACCTTGTAACATCTGGTCTTGAATAATGACCTACTGGATCAAAGTTTTGTCGTTCTTCTAATACACTATTAAAATCGATTGTTTCAATTATCAACCCTTCTTTGTTTATTACTGGAGGAATTACCCATTCTCCATCGGGTCCTGCAATACAAGAACCACCATTAGCCAGTGTATCTTTAGCATTGGCCAGAATCTTATCTAAATGTGGAGTATCTTTAGGAAAGTCATCTTTTCTCATCATACTAGATACAGAAATAACAAATGACCTTGATTCTCTTGCTATAAATCTTGTAATGTCTTTGGTATTAAAATCACTTCCAGGCCAAACGGCTATATGCAAATTTTCACCCAAACCATAAAGTGCTGTTCTTGGTAATGGCATCCAATTCTCCCAACAATTGAGTCCTCCCACAGTAAAATCTTTTAGAGGATGCACTTGTAATCCATTTCCATCTCCTGGAGACCAGGTTAAACGTTCTTCATATGTAGGCTGTAACTTTCTATGAACCGATTTAATTTCACCTTGTTGATTTATATAAACCAAAGAAGCATAAATACTATGTCCTCCTCTATTCTGAGCACGTTCCATGATTCCTAAATAAACAGCTATATTATGTTGTTTTGCTAAAACACAAATAGTATCCAACTCTCCCTTTTCAATAGTTATAGAATTCTTTACATAATGTGCATGGATTTCCTTTTGAACTTTGGAATTAAACTGTGCTCCATTTGTTAACTCAACCCAAAAAGGATATCCAGGAAGCAACGCTTCTCCAAAAACGATAAGTTCACAATTACTTTCGGAAGCTTCTACAATACTCTTTTCTATTTTTTCTAAAGTTAATTCTTTGTTTAACCATACTGGGCTAATTTGAGCTAAAGCTACTTTAAGGAAGTTATTAGACATACTATCTTTTTAGATAAAGATATAAAAAAACCCACTCAAAAAAACTGAGTGGGAAAAATTGCTATGAAAAAGAAAAAGAAAGTGGTTTTTCAACCACGTCTCAAATATAAATAAGTTTTTCTTTTAACCAAAAGCTTTTATCGAAAAAATAATATTTTTTTAACCTATGTTAAATACTCAATTAAAACGAGTTTTTTAACTGTATCAAATTTACTCTACTTTAAAAGCAATTGGTAGTGTATATCTAACTTTTACTGGTTCATTATTTTGTTTTCCTGGCTCAAACTGAGGTATTTTAGTAATCACTCTATTTACCTCTTTTTGCAATCTCTTATGAGGTGCTTTAATTTTTACATCGGTAATGTTCCCATTCTTATCAATTACAAATTGTGTATATATTTTATACTTTCCAGACCTTAAACCCGCGTCTTGAGCAATATCAGAATTAAAATAACGCTTTACATGCTTTTGAATTTTGTTTTCAAAGCATATTCTAGTTTCTTTCTCACTTAAGCCTTCACATCCTCTAAAAACAGGCACATTCTGGACATTTCTAATTGAAACTGGATTAGGATCATCTTTTGTATCAATATCTTCTTCATAAGCTTCTTTGAACGAATCCACATCTATAACAGCTGTTGTATCATCTTTCGAAGTATCAATAATAGTTTCAACTACATCATCATCATCTGCTTTGATAACATTACTCAAATCTTTAATTGGCTTTTTCTTTTTAGCTGGCTCTAGCTTTTGCTTTTCTACTTTTTTAACCAAAATAATAGGTTGCTGATCAAAATTAAAAGTTTTAGGCAATTCTGTTCCTTCATTCATAGCAACGGTGCTCTGTGAAACCGAAGTTTCGTGTTCTAAAGCTAAATAAACAACAAACAGTACTAGGA
This sequence comes from Tenacibaculum sp. 190130A14a, assembly GCF_964048965.1. NCBI lineage: Bacteria > Pseudomonadati > Bacteroidota > Flavobacteriia > Flavobacteriales > Flavobacteriaceae > Tenacibaculum > Tenacibaculum polynesiense. The sequence goes on from NZ_OZ040189.1 coordinate 3,808,864, forward strand.
CTAGACCTAATTGCATAAAAATTGCTGAGAACTTTTCAAGTTGCTTTTTTGGGTACTTTTTGGGCATTTTCATAGTTTTAAATTTTAATGTTAATATTTTCTTAAAACCAAAAAACATGCCATAAAAAAAGACAACCGATTGGTTGTCTTTATAATATCTTAAATAGCTACGTATTATTCTACGTTGAAAGTAATTGGTAATGTATATCCTACTCTTACCGCTCTACCTCTTTGTCTACCAGGTTTCATCTTTGGAATCTTCTTAGCAACACGCATTGCCTCCTTTTTTAATCTTGGGTGTGGTGCTCTTGCTCTTACGTCAATGATAGATCCATCTTTGTCAATCTTAAACTGAACGTAGATTCTTTTTTTACCAGGAGCTAATCCTAATTCGTTTGCCAATTCAGCGTCAAAATAACGTTGAACGTGCTTTTGCATCTTTTTATTTAAACATGCCTTCTTTTGAGCTTTTGTACCAGAACATCCAGGAAATACCGGTACTTCTTCGATAATTGCAAAAGGTACATCCTCAACTAATTCCTCTTCCTCTTCTACTTCTACAATCTCATCAACCTCAACAGCTTCTGATTCGTCTGTTTCAGTAGATTCAAGGACAGTCTCTTCAATCTCTTTTTCATCCTCTACCACTTCAATCTTTTCAGGTGTTGGTGGTGGTGGAGTTTTAGGTTGTGGTTTTGGGGGCTCAATTTGAAGTTCAATAGTTTCTTCGTCTACGTCAGAAGCCATATCAGCAACTCCTAAGTCTCCATACTCTTTATCGTATGTTTTGTTTTCAATCGCTACATAAGTAACAAATAAAGCTAAAACCAAACCTAGTTGCATGAACAACTTGCTATAATTTTCAAGATTTGATTTTGGATTTTTTTTAATTTCCATCCTAAATGTTTTTACTAGGTTGCTAATTTAATTAATTTATTTCAACTTTTACAAGCCTTATCCTTTAAATAGCTCACTTTTTAACAATAAAAAACCGAAAAAAAATAAATGCTATTAAAATTCCAATAGAATTTGCTAAAATATCGTAATACTCAGCTATTCTATAATTGGTTAGAACACTTTGTAATACCTCAATAATTATACCATAAACAAAGCAACAAAATACAACAATATAGTTCACTGCCTTTTTACGAAAAGATATTAACCAAAAAAAGGTTAACATAAAATAAGCTATGCCATGTTCAATTTTATCTATACCAGAAAAACTGATAGGCATAGGTTGCTTATTGAACTTGACTAAACTTAAAATAGCAATAGATATCGTAATACCTATTGCTATTGTTAAACTGTTATCCTTTAATAATTTCTTGATAAGATTCAGCACTTAATAATCCTTCTATTTGCGAAGCATCTGATAACTTTACTTTAATCATCCATCCTGCTCCATAAGGATCAGAGTTTACTAACTCTGGCTCATCTTCTAATGTTTCATTAAATTCAATTACCTCTCCTGTTAAAGGCATAAATAAATCTGAAACTGTTTTTACTGCTTCAACTGAACCAAATACCTCTTCTATTTCTACAGTTTCATCAAGCGTGTCAACATCTACATAAACGATGTCTCCTAATTCTCCTTGTGCAAAATCAGTAATACCAATTGTAGCAACATCTCCTTCTATCTTAACCCACTCGTGGTCTTTTGTGTACTTTAATTCTGATGGAATATTCATTGTAGTTTTCTTTATATAATTTTGAATTGTGTGTTTCTAGTTTCCTAGGTTGTATACCAAATTAATCCCTGCATTAATTGATTGTCTTGGGAATGTTGTTGAAATTGCATAATTAAATGTTTGATGATTATAATACAATGATGCAGTTAAATTACTACTCAAGTTATAATCTGCTATAAACTTCAACCCAAACAATCTTTCTCCTCCTGTAATTTGATTATTGTTTTCGTCTATACTTCTTATTAACGTTAAATTATCTCTTAAAGAAATATCTGCTCTTAAATTAATATCTCCTTTTAGGGTTTCCTTTTTACCCGTAAAATGAGTTACAAATTTAACATCTCTAATCTTATAACCTAATCCTATTACATATTCTGTTCCTTTAATATCTGTTAACGTGTTATTATTAAAGTTTAAGGTTAAACTTCTATCACGTCTTATTTCTCCTTTAAAAGAGAATGAATTCTTCATTCTAAAATCAACTTTTATTAATGGCGAGAACTCATCTATTAAAGTTGCGGACGAAATTAACAATTGTGGTTGATAATTACCAGAACTATTTGTAATTGGTGGATTTCCTACAGATACTGGCATAGTTGGGTCAACTCCTTCGTATTGTAAATTATTCGTAAAGTTACCAATAGTGTAAGATGACTTGTATCCATGTGAAAGTGTAAATGAAGAGAAATTCTTTTTAAACCACTTATATTTCATTAATCCATTAAAACGTAAAGTCCAATTTGGAATTGGTATGTTTCTAAAAATACCTGTATCAACAGAACCTGGACTACTTCCTGAATACGCAGCCATAAATGCTGGCAACATTACCTGTTGTCCTTTTTCATTAAATCCAGACTGATCGAAACCTGTTTCATTTGCTAACCTTGTGGCAATTGTACTTCTATAATCTAAGAAGTTTTGAAATAACTTTTCACCATCAGTAAACATAGTTCCAATCATAGAGTAACTGATACTAAAGTTACCTGTTTCAAAAGGTCTAATATTAGGGTCTTGGTGAAAACCTCCATTTCCATCAGGAATGATATCTAACTGCTGTGTTATATTACTCGTTTTAATTCGATTTCCTCTAAAATCAATAGTCAATGTTTTAAATGGTTTAACCGAAATATTATAATCAAGTTTTTGAGCACCCGTCTTTCCATAATTCTTACTATAGTAATCATCATCTTCATTACGAGTAACTAACCAACCATTCGCTATTGCAGTATTCAAAATTTCTGTTTGACTACCAAAAACAAATCCTAGAGTAGGAGCTAAACCTCCACCAAAATTATCTCTTCCTAAGAATCCAACTGAAGGCCTATACCCTTGTAACAAAGTACCGTTATTTTCTGTATAACTAATTTTAGCTCTCTTGACTGAAGTTAGCACATCGTAAAAACCTTTCATTACTTTGTGTCCAAAACTTGCATTTTTCTTAAGCTTTGCTTTTTTCTCTGGTTGTTTTGAGCCTAATGCCACCGTACCTTTTTTAGTTGGTGTTTTTCTCGTTCCTTTTAACAACAATTTATCTAACTTCAAGGTTTTGTAAAACCTTCCAAAATCAATATTCGTATTGATACTATGCGTATTTGCATTTTGAATCATGTTACCTACTACATCTTGAAATTTTAGTGTAGTTGGTCCACCAGGAGTAGGATTATCAATAGGAATAATACTTTGTGATCCTGCCTGCCAATCAAAATCAGCAGTATAAGCATAATCTGCACTTAAGAAACTCAAGTAAGGAAACTTGTTTAATGGTAATTTATACGTTGCATTTAACTTTTGACGATACTTATCCGGTCTACCAATATTAAAAAACTGATCATAGATTTCTAAATTTTCATCAGCTCCAAAACTATCATATATATAGTTGTTGTTTGCATTGAAATTTAATTGCAATGATTTTGTCAAATCAAAATCAATTGTATAATCCCAATTAAACA